>JBEGRA010000156.1:0-2797 GCA_041180705.1 Pseudomonadota bacterium
GCCGGGTCCAGCGTCAGCGGCGCAATCTTGGTCCGCAGGAAGTGGTCGGGGCACGAGGTGCCGATGGCGGCCAGCTTTTCGAAGTGGGCACTGCCCACGAATTCGAGCGCTTCGGCGTCGTCCGAGAAGTGCGCGACCTTCGGGCGAGTGCCCGTCATCAGCGCACGCAGTCGCGGCATGAGCGCGGCGGCAGCAACTCGCCGCTGGTCGGGGGCCAAAGGTGCCACCACCGGCCCGCCGAAGGCAGCCTTTCCACTCAGCTGGCTATTCAAATAGCGCGCTGCGTCCGAGATGAGGCTGATGGTGTTGTCGTAGCAGGCGCGGGCGCTGTCGCCCCAGCAGATGATGCCGTGGCCGGCCAGCATGACGCCGCGCAGCCCGGGGTTGGCGGCCACGTAGTCGCGCAGACGCAAACCCAGATCGAAGCCCGGGCGCTTCCACGGCAGCCAACCAATCTGCCCCGACCAGATGGCGCGCGTCGCGGCCTCACCGCCACTGGAAGCGGCGAGGGCGATGATGGCGTCCGGGTGGACATGGTCGACATGCGCGAACGGCAGATAGCCGTGGAGCGGCGTGTCGATGGAAGCGGCGCGCGGGTTCAGGTTGAACGTGCAATGCGGCAGGAAGCCGACCATCTCGTCTTCGAATTCCACCCCGCGGTAGAGCCGCTCGAGGCCGAGCAACTTGTCGAGATAAAGCGTGGAGAAACCGTCCAGCGCCATCGAACCGATATCACCGCCCGAGCCCTTCACCCAAAGCACTTGCACGGTTTCGCCGGTAAGGGGGTCGATGGCCTCCAGCTTCGCGGAAGTATTGCCACCACCGAAGTTGGTGACGGTCAGGTCCGAGCCCAGCAGATTGGAGCGGTACAGTAACAATTCGGCTGCGGATTTCCCGGCAGCGGCTTCGTCATCCCAGCGGTTCGCGGGAACGGCAAAAGGCAGGGCGGAGGGTATGGACATGAGGGTCGGCATTCCTGTCACGGCGACACTTGAGACCCGATGCATTCGGGACTTGCGGAAACCGTATCATAATTGATAATAATCGCTCAATTCCAGTCATCAAGGGGCAGGGTTTGGGCGGTCACGCCATCGTTCTCGACATCGGCAAGACGATGTCCAAGGCCAGTCTCTGGTCGCCGAAGGGCGAACTGCTGGCCCGGCGAACCCGTGCCAACTTGCCGTCGGCGGGGCCGGGTTATCCGGCATTGGACGCTGCCGGCATTGAGGCCTGGCTCATGGAAGCCTTGGCCGAGTTGGCGCCTCTGGCGCCGGTGTCAGCAATCATCCCTGTAGCCCATGGTGCCGGCTTCGCGGTCCTGCGTGACGGCGCGCTGCTGCAGCCGCCCATGGACTATGAACTGGAACTCTCGACCAGCGAAATGGCCTCCTATCTTGGTCAGCGGGACGCTTTCGCCTTGACCGGCTCGCCTGCCTTGCCGGCGGGGCTTAACTTGGGCGCCCAATTGCATGCCTTGCAAAGCAGGCACCCGGCGGCTGTTTCGCCCGGGGTGACGCTGCTGCCTTGGGTGCAGTACTGGGCGTGGCGCCTTTGCGGCGTTGCGGCCAGTGAACGTACCAGCCTGGGTTGCCATACCGACCTGTGGTACCCGGCAGCTGATACGTTTTCTTCGCTGGCCAAAGCGCGCGGCTGGGCGGAAAGCTTTGCTCCGCTGCGCCAAGCTGGCGAGTGCCTCGGTACGCTGCTGCCGGAATGGGCGGCCAGGACAGGGCTGCCGGAAACAGTCCGGGTTCATTGCGGCCTGCATGATTCGAACGCTGCCTTGCTGGCGGTCCGTGCCCATCCGCAAATCGGCGACCTGGAATCCACGGTGCTGTCGACCGGCACCTGGTTTGTCGGGTTGCGAACACCGGCCGGGCCCATCGAACCTGCCGCGCTGCCTGAAGCTCGCGACTGCCTGGTCAATGTCGATGCCTTCGGTCGAACGGTGCCTTCCGCCCGGTTCATGGGTGGGCGTGAAGCGGAACTGTTGCTCGGCGACGATGAACGTCTGGACGTTCCCGCGGACCAGCCTGCTCTTCTGGAAGCCGTACCTGCCGTCTTGGAGGCTGGTGCATTGCCGTTGCCCGCACAAGTTGCGGGTTGTGGCCCGTATCCGCGCGGCAAAGGGGGGTGGCCTGCTCGCCCGCAAGATTCCATAGCGAGGCGCGCTGCCGTCGGGCTTTACCTCGCCTTGATGGTCGACTCGATGCTCGAGTTGATCGGCTCGGCGGAGCGGCTGGTGGTGGAAGGCCGCTTTGCCGGCTGCGAAGTGTTGCTGCGATCGCTGGCAAGTCTGCGCCCGGGCCAGACGGTCTACCGTGCTCCGGCGGAGAACGATGTTTCTTATGGTGCGCTGGGATTGTTGCACCCGGAGTTGCAACCCGCGGAGCCCTTGCAGCAGGTGCCTGCGTTTGCACCCGAGTGGGTGACGGCGCTGAACAAGGCGCGTACCGTGTGGCGCAACGCTGCCGGGGCTGGGGAGAACATCGCGTGAAAGCCGCTGCCATCAACGATTACCGCGAGTTGGCGCGCCGTCGCCTGCCGCATTTCCTGTTCGAATACATCGATGGCGGTTCCTACGCCGAAGTAACGCTCGCACGGAATACCGCCGACCTGCAGCAGGTGGAATTGCGCCAGCGCGTGTTGCGCGATATTTCGGCGCTTGACCTGCGCACGAAACTGATGGGCCAGGATTTCGCGATGCCGCTTGGGCTGGCCCCCGTGGGACTGGCGGGCCTCGCCGCCCGTCGCGGTGAAGTGCAGGCTGCCCGTGCGGCGGCGGCGGCCGGCGTGC
>JBEGRA010000157.1:0-24352 GCA_041180705.1 Pseudomonadota bacterium
GTGCTTGCCCGTGCTGCCGGGCGTGCTGGAAGTCGCTGCGGCGGGCGTGAGGACGTCGGCCCATCGCGCGGCCAAGGTCCCCGCACCCGACATCGACCCCGTGACGCTCGCCATCCTCCAGGATCCGCAGACCTCGGGTGGTTTGCTGGCTTCGGTGCCGCCGGAGGCGGTTGCGCCTCTGGTAGCCGCAGGCTGGACACGGGTGGGTGAAGTCGTGCCAGGGCTAGGGCGCGTCATCGTCGTTTGATTGACGCTCTCAAGCGGAGTGGGTGCCCGTGCTTTCGATGGCGCGCAGTCGCCCAAGGAAGCGCGCATGCCACGTTGGCAACTCGTTGCGTCTGAGGGCTTTCATCGAGGTCTGATGTCGTTCGCGACGTTCTTCGGGTGACATGCGCAGGGCCAGGTCGATGGCGGCTGCTACCGCGATGGTGTCTTCGGGGTCCACCAGCAGCGCGGCGTCCAACTCCATGGCTGCCCCCGCGCTCTTTGACAGCACCAGCACTCCGGGGTCTTCGGCGGGTTGCGCCGCCACGAACTCCTTCGCCAGCAGGTTCATGCCGTCCATCAAGGGCGTGACGAGGCCGACATCCGCCGTGGCCAGAATTCCCATCAGTTCATCCCGCTCCACCGCGTTGAAAACGCAGCGCACCGGGTTCGGCGCGGAGACGGGAAGCCGTTGCGCAGTTCGCTGCACCTCGAGTTGCAGCGAGCCCAGCAAGTCGCGGTGCGCAGGGAGTTCCGTTCGCGATGGCGTGACGAGCTGAAGATACTCCGGCAAGGGCTGCCCTTCAGGCTGCTGCGCCAAATAATGCCGGACGGCGCCAAGGCGTTGGAGCAACCCCTTGCTGACATCGAGTCGATCCGCGCCAACGAGGCGCGCCGCAGGAGGCCTGGACGACCACCAACGGCTTTCGGCAGCGGCGGCGTTAACCACGGCGGCCGCGCGAACGGTGTCGACTTCGATGCCGAGAGGGAAGACTCCGGTGGCTACCCAACGTCCGTCGGCTGCCTGCACGGCTTCTTTTCGGAGAACGCCGGCGCCTCGGCGCTGGCGGACAAGGCTTTCGAAGGTGGCGAGGTCACGGGGCGTCTGGAAGCCCAGCAAGTCGTAGGCCAGCATCTTCTCCAGGAGTTCCTCGCCCTCTGCGCATTGGTCAAGCGCAGGGAAGGGCACGTGCAGGAAGTGGCCCAGGCGATTCCGGCAGCCGTTCGAGCGCAGATAGTGGGCGAGTGGCAGCAGGTGATAGTCCTGCGCCCACACCACATCGTTCGCGTCCAGCAAGGGAGACAGTTGCGCCGCCACGCGCGCGTTGAAGGTGAGATAGGCGCGAAACCAAGCGGCAGTCGCCGCGGTATCAACGGCTTGTCCGTGGCTCAACGGCCAGAGCACGCGGTTGCAGAACCCGTGGTAGTAGTCGTCATGCTCGCTCGGCGACAGGTCGATGACGGCATATTCGATGCCGTCGCGGTTTTCTCGGCGGGGCGCCGCACACGCTGGCTCGACACGACCACTCCAGCCAAACCAGAGGCTGCCAGTGCCGCGCAGGGTGGCTGCGAGGCTGACGGCGAGTCCGCCCGGTGCACGGTCGCCCGGCGGGAGGTCGAGGCGATTGGAAACGATGACCACTCGGCTCATTGTTGCTGCCGCCCGGCAAACCGGTCGTCCGAAGAGTCGGACCGACTTTTCACGAGTCTCTCAGCCAGTACTTCTCCCAACCAAGTTCGCGCGTCGGCAGGCGTTCGCAACTGCCAAGGTGCCGCGATTCGCTCACCCACGGCGATGGCCATTCCGCCGTGACTTTTCACTGCCGTCATCGCGGGCAAATCGCCAAGGTCGTCGCCAAGGTATACCGGTACGCGTCCTTTGAAGGGGGCTTCAGCCAGAAATGCTTCAACGGCCGTTCCCTTGTCGCTGCCGCGCGGACGAACTTCGACCACGAGTTCGCCTTGCAGCAGTTCCATATCCGGTGAAAGCAAGGACCTCAGTTCGCTCATCAAGGCGTGCAACTGTGCAGCGTTCCCTTGGTAGCCGCGGAAATGAAGCGCCAGCGCCAGGCCTTTGTCTTCGAGCAGCAGCCCCGGGAATGCGGTGACCCATGCCAGCAGTCGCTGGCGGATCCTGGCGGCTTGCGCGGCGAAGCTCGCTGCCGAGGAAGTGCAGGAAACCCTGCCTTCACCATCACGGCGCACCATCCCGTGCAGCGCCGCTGCCGGAAGTTGCAGTGGCGCCAGATGATGGTCAATGTCCTCCAGCGCCCGCCCCGTCACGATGGCCAGTGCGCCGTCCAACGTCGTACGCAGCGCGTCGAGCAATGACAACAACGCGGGTGGCACTCGAATGGCGGCCGGCGTGGCCGCGAACTCGATGAGTGTGCCGTCGAAGTCGAGAAGCAGGCACGCGTTTTCCGGAAGACGAGGAACCGGCAAAGCGGGGCTTCGCATTCAGTTTCGCCCTGGCACTGCCTGGTCGTGTTTGCCGGCAGCACTGGTGCGTGCCAGTTCCATGAACAGAATGCCCGCAAGAATGAGCACAACGCCAAGCCATTGCGCGAGATTCATGCGTTCGCCGAGCAGGGGCACAGCGAGCAGGATGGTGGCGGGCGGGCCGACGGTACTTACGACCGACGCACGCTGTGCACCCAGACGGCGCACGCCCTCCGCGGTCATGAGCATGGCAAAGACGGTGGCGATGCCCACCAATCCGAGCAGGAGCGGCAAGTCCGTGGTGCCGGGCATGGGGGGGCGTGCCGACGGGACCAGCAGTGCCTGGATGCCGAGGCCGATGGCGGCAGCGGTCTGCGCCCAGACCGTGAATGCGGCGCTGCCCACCTGGGGCGTCCAACGGTCACTGGCAAGGAAGTACACGGTCGTGGTGCCGGCGCAGACCAGTACCAGCAGTGCGCCGTGCATGTTGGCCTGGAAAATATGGGCATCAAGACCGCTGACCGCGGCGACAATCCCCAGAAAAGTGGCAAGCAGCGCCAGGACGGTTCGAGAGTCCGGCACTCTCCGGTGCATGACCGAGTGGACCAGTACCACCATCGACGGATAGGTGAAGAGCAGGACGCGCTCGAGGCTGGCGTCGATGAGCGTGAGCGCGTAGAAATTGATCATCGCGCCGAAGTGATAGCAGAAGAGACCGGCAAGAGCGGCGCCGACAAGGGCTGCTCGTGGTGGCTTCAGCAGGGCAGGGCCGACACGCCACCAGGCCCAAAGCCAGAACACCGGCAGGGCCAGCCACATGCGGGTCACCTGCACGGCGTCGTAGGTCCAGCCGTGGATGTACAACTTCTTGGCGAACAGCCCCTTGGTGGCGAAGGCCACTGCCCCGGCCATGGCGGCGACCAACCCGAAGGCAAGGCCCCGCCGCGGCGGGTTCACGAGACTTCGCCGAAGCCGCTGGCGCTGAGGAAATCGCCGGGCGACAGGCGAGGCGTACGGAAGCCATTCACGTGTTCAGCCGGGTTCAGATGGCCCAGTGCCATGCCGCAGACCAACGTCCAGCCCGCATCCACGCCGCAATGACGACGGGCGAGTTCGTGATAGGGCAACCAAGCCGCCTGCGGACAAGTGTGCAGCCCGCGTTCGCGGGCAGCCAGCATGAAGCTTTGCAGGAACATGCCGTAGTCCAGCCAGCTGCCTTGGGCGAGCCCCGCATCGATGAAGAAGAACAGGCCCACTGGCGCGCCGAAGAACGCGAAGTTGGCGAGCGCCTGCTTGGCCGAAGCCATGCGGTCGCCCTTGGCTATGCCGAGATGCCCGTACAGGCCCCAGCCATTCGCACGGCGGCGGCTCAGGTACGGCTCCGGCAATGGGTTGGCGTAGTAAAGATATTCCTGATCGGGCGCCTGCCCCTGCATGGCCATCCCCAGCGTTTCGTTCACCACCGCCTGCAAAGGAGCACCCGTGAGTGCATGGACCCGCCACGGCTGGATATTGCTGCCACTGGGCGCCCAACGGGCCAGTTCCAGCAATTCGGTGATGGTGGACAGCGGCACGGGCGTCGTCAGGAAAGCGCGCGCGGATTGTCTGGTGCGCAGCGCTTCGCTGACGGAAACGGCGGCGGCAGTGGAACTGCCGACCTGCACGTCGGAACCGTGGTTCATGCCTGGCCCCGCATTTCGGCAATCACTTCGTCCGTGGACGCCACTCGGCCCCAGAGGCGGCGGAAAGTTTTCAGCGTCACCTCCTGCATCTCGTCGCTGCAGGTACCGGTGGCATCGCTCACCACGACCACACCGTATTGCCGATCGCTGGCTTCCTGGGCCGTCATGCCGACGCAGTTGTTCGTGGAGACGCCGGTAACGACGACGTTCTTCACGCCCAGGCTCTTCAGATGCGCGTCGATGCCTGTCGACCCGAATGCCCCCATGGTGTTCTTGTTCAGCACCAGGTCGCCGGGAAGTGGTTTGATCTCGTCCACGATCTCATGTTCGCGCTGGCCAGCGGTGTTGTTGGTGGCCACGAGCCATTCGCGCAGTTGGATGGGAGCGTCGCCGAAGTCAGGCAGTTCGCAGCCGTACGTGACATAGATGACGCGGGCGCCCAAGGCGCGGAAGGTTTCCGCGAGACGGCGCGAGTTCGGCACCACCAGGTTGTCGATACGGGCGAAGCGGTATTCCGCATCGGCGAGCGTGCCGGCAGCGGCCAGCAACTTGCCGAGACCATGGTGGCGGCTTCCGCTGGCGTACTGCAGGTCCACGATGACCAGCGCCGTGTCTTGCGGCGAGACTTTGAACTGGCGGGTATAGCTGTCGATGTAGGCAGGGTTGGCGGACATGACGGCCTCGATGGCGTGTAGGGTGAATGTCCGGACATCTTAGCGGAAAGGGCTTGGTCTGCGTGCGTGCCGCGCGGATGCCCGAAAAGAAAAAACCCGGCCGAGGCCGGGTTTTTTCTGGAACCACCGCCCCGGTGAGGGCGGCAGTTTTTGCCTTGGGCTCTTACTTGAACTTGTAGCTCAGGTCGAGGCCGTAGGCGCGCCCGGTGCCGGAGTGGATGAACGAACCACCGAACTCGGGGGCCGGGATGACCTCCGCCAGGTAGTTCTTGTCACCCAGGTTGCGGCCCCAGAACGTGGCGTCCCAAGTGTCCGAACGCAGGCTGATGCGCGCGTTGTACAGCTGGTAGGCATCACGCTTCGTCTTGCTGTAGTTGCCCGGGGCACCGAACAGCGTCTGCACCGAGTCGTCCTGCGCCGGGTGGAACCAGGTTTCACCCACGGCCGTACCGTCGAGACGCACCACCAGTTCCATGGACTCGCCCACCGGATAGGTGAACTCGGCGCCCAGGTTGCCGGTGTATTCCGGCGCGTAGGGAACCTTGTTGCCAGCGGTGTACGGGCGACCGGCGTACTTGTCGATCTTGCCATCCACGAAGCCGATGCCGCCGAACACGCTGAACATGTCCGTGGCCTTCCAGCGGAAGTCGAGTTCGGCACCCTTCAGCGTTTCCTGGTCGATGTTGGTCACGACGCGCAGCAGGCCGAACGGGCCGGCGAAGAAGTTGAAGAACTGGCCGTCCTCGACCTTCGTGTAGAACACGGCGCCGTTCAACGACAGGTGGTTGTCGAGCAGCGAGGCCTTGAAGCCGGCTTCCGCAGCCTTCGACACTTCCTTCTTGAAGGTGTCGTTGACGTCGGACAGCGACTGCGTCGTGGTGACGGCGCCAGCCGGGTTCACGTACTTCAGGTTCAACGCACCGACGACCGGGTTGTTGTAGTAAGCCGCGACCGTGGCGGCCGAGCCCTGCGAGTTGAAGCCGCCGCTGCGGAAGCCGTAGCCGTAGGAGGCGAACAACGACACGTCGGTGTTCAGCTTCCAGTTCACGGTCAGCTTGGGCTGCAGCTGGCTGAAGGTCTTGCTGCGGTCCGGGATGGTGCTGCCCGCGCCAGCCACGTTGTAGGCCGGGTTGATGTAGCAGTTCGGGGCGCAGATGGCCGGCTGGAGGTACGGGGCCAGGACGTGCGGAACGTTGTTCGAAACGCTGCGCTTTTCCTGGTCGTAACGCAGGGCCAGGGCCACTTCCACGCCTTCTGCAACGTCGCGGGCGATGTTGCCGAAGATGGCCGAGATCTTGGTCTTGTAGCTGTCGTCGTACAGCAGGTCCGTCGGGTTCGCACCGGTGGCCGGCACGTAGGCCTGGGCGAGGAAGCCGCGGTTGCGGTCCGCACCCTGCGCCACGACAACGCGGCGGTCGATGTCGCCGTAGTAGGCGCCGACCTGCCAACGCGTGGCCTGGTCGCCCTTCGAGGTGAGGCGCAGTTCGAGCGAGGCGTCGCGCTGGTCGCGCTGCTGGTACTGGTAGCCGTCGCAGGTGGTCGGGCTGTACGGGGGGAGCAGGTCGAAGCCCGGGACGCCCGTGCCGAACTGGTTGGCGTAGAAGAACGGCGAGGGCAGTGGGCCGGCCGGCGCAGCGGCCACGGAAGCGCGGCAGGTAGCTTCAGCGGCGTAGACACCGAAGGCAGCCGAGGTGCCGTCCGTCAGGAAGTAGTTTTCCTGCTTGTTGTAGGCGGCCACGGCGGTGAGGGTGCCTACGTCGAGTTCGAAGTCGCCCTTGACCGAGAGGTTGGTGTTCTTCTGCTCGTTCACCGGCTTCACGTTGTTCATGAACTTGAACGTGTGATCGTTCACGTCCTGGTAGAAGTCCGGGTTGCCGAAGGCAGCCGCGAAGCCAGGCAGCGCGAAGGCGGCGTTGAAGTTGATGGCGCCGGCCGAGACCTTCGAGTAGGCGGCCTTCACGTCGAAGCTGGCATTGTCGCCGGCGGTGAACGTCAGGCGGCCCGAACCACCCGTCTCTTCGAGGTAGTCCGAGCAGTTGTCGCAGCGCAGGGTGCTGTTGTAGAAGAAGCCGTCCGTGCGACGGTGGTAGGCCGAGAGGCTGCCGCCGGCGTTTTCGCCGAGCGGGCCGGACAGGAACACGCTGCCCTTGATGGTGCCCTTGTTGGCCACGCCCACATCCACGTCGGCCTCGAAGGCGTCCGTCGGCTTGCGGGTGTTCAGGATGATGGCGCCGGCCACCGCGTTGCGGCCGTAGAGGGCGCCCTGCGGGCCCTTCAGCACTTCGATCTGCGCCACATTGGCCAGCTCGCGATTGAAGCCGGTCGGGTTGGTCTGCAGCACGCCGTCGATGACGAGCGCGAAGTTCGTTTCTGCGTCACGGCCGGTGTTGATGCCGCGGATGTTCACCTGCATGTCGCCCACTTCGGCGGTCTGCACGGCAGACACGCCCGGGGTGAGGGCGATGAAGTCCTGCGGGCGTTCGATGCCGGCGGAGGCGATGTCCGCGGTGGTGAAGGCCTGCACCGAGGCGGGCACGTCCTTGATGGACTCGGCGCGCTGGCGGGCGGTGACGATGACTTCTTCGATGCCATCCGACGGTTCGGCGGCGTAAGCCTGTGCCGAAGCCAGGACGGTGCCGATGCTGAGTGCCAGCAGGCTGTAAACAGGACGCTTGCTCATGCGATGCCCTCGAGAAAGGAATGTCCGGATGTCGTTGGACGTTGGACAAGAGTTGTACGACAAGCTTGAGCGTACACCCGGCGGGCTGTGGCTGCAATGCGACGGTATACAATTGTGGTGAATCGCCGGCATTACTGAGCTTCCCGTGCTCTCGTGGTTGGTCGTTTTCACTTGTGGTGAGAAAGCAACGCCAGTTTGTCCTGTACAATTTGGCTCGAGGGCGGCTGCTATCATCTGTACAGTGTTTTTCTTGCTGCCCCCGGCAGTATCTCGTGCGGGGCAGGAGCGCAGGCGATGTCCATCTACCGGCAGAACATCCAGTTCCCCGCCAAGGACGCTGCCCTTCGGGAAGATGTCCACGCCCTCGGCGGTCTCGTCGGTGAAATCCTGCGCGAGCAAGGCGGAGAGGAATTGTTCCTGCGGGTGGAGGGCGATCGTGTCGCTGCGATTCGCCGCCGCGAGGGCGACCCGGATGGTGCCGCCGAACTGCGCGAGAGGACGCGGGGACGGACGCCGGCCGCCGCACGCGACCTGTCGCGCGCTTTCTCTACCTGGTTCCAGGTCGTCAATCTCGCGGAGAAAGTGCACCGCACGCGCCGACGTCGGCAGTATTTGAACGACACCGACCACCCGCAGCCGGGTGGTATCGCCGATTGTCTCCAGCGGTTGAAGCGGGAAGGGTATACCGCCGCGGAGGTCCGCCAGATGCTGGCGGAACTGCGCGTCTACCCCGTGTTCACCGCGCACCCGACGGAATCGACGCGCCGCACCATGCTGCGCAAGCAGCAGCGGGTGGCGGAACTGATGCTGGAACGCATCGACCCCAACCTCACGCCGCCCGAGAAGCGGAGCAGTTGGGAGCGCATTCGCACCGAGCTGACCTCTGCCTGGCAGACCGAAGACCATCCGCGCGAACGTCTCACGGTGGCCGACGAACGCGAACACGTTCTGTATTACCTGGTCGAAGTCATCTATCGCATCGTGCCGGCCCTCTACGAGGAACTGGGCTTTGCCATGGAGAAGGTGTTCGGGGAACCCTGCGACCCCGCTACCTTGCCGGACTTCATCCGTTGCGGCTCCTGGGTGGGCGGCGACATGGATGGCAACCCGGATGTGCACGCGAAGACGCTGCGTGAAACCCTGCGTCGCCACCAGCGCGTCATCGTCAACGCGTATTTCCTCGAAGTGCAGAAGCTGGCCGAGCAGTTGTCGCAAAGCGCGAGCCGCGTAGGCGTCAGTGCCGCACTGCTCGCCCGGTCCGAAGAATATGCGCGGCGTCTGCCCGGCGTGCAGGGCATGACGCCATCGCGGCATGACCGGATGCCGTATCGCGTGTTTCTCGGTCAGGTGGCGGAGCGTTTGCGTGCCACTTACGAGGCCTTGCCCGAGCAGTACGAGTCGGCGAAGCAATTTGCCGAAGACATCCGGTTGGTGGCGGACAGTCTCGAAGCCCATCGTGGCCGTACGGCTGGTTTGTTCTACGTTCAGCGCTTGCTGCGCCGGGTAGGCACTTTCGGTTTTCATCTCGCTACCATCGACGTGCGCCAGCACACCGAAGTGCATCACGAAGTGCTGGCCCAGGGCCTGGCCGATCCGGACTGGTGTCAGCGTCCAGCCACCGAGCGTGCCGCGCGGCTTGCAGCCGTGCTGGAGGCAGATCTTGGGCCCGCAGCACCGCTGGATGCCATCGGCAGACGAACGCTTGCCGTGTTTGAAGCCATGGGCCACGCAAGGCACCGTTTCGGGCGTGCCGCCATCGGCGAGTACGTCATCGGTGGTGCAACGGGCGTGGACGACGTGCTCGCGGTGCTGGTTCTGGCCCGATGGGCCGACGTGCTGGACAAGAAGACGGGGCAGGTGGTGCTGGATGCGGCGCCGCTGCTCGAGACCATCGACTCGCTGGAAGGTGCCGGAACTTTGCTCGAAGCCCTCTTGGCGGTGCCGGCTTACCAGCGGCATCTCGATGCGCGCGGACGGAGGCAAGTGGTGCAGTTGGGCTACCCGGACAGCGGCAAGGACGGTGGCCTGGTCGCCTCCCGCTGGGCCATTCATGTGGCGCAGCAGCAGTTGGCAGCGACGGCTCGCAGTCATCGGGTGCAACTGACACTGTTTCATGGTCGTGGTGGCGCTGTCAGTCGTGGTGCCGCGCGCACCGACGTTCTGGTTCGCAGTGCGCCGCCGGGCGCGTTCCGCGGCGAGTTGCGTGTCACCGAACAGGGCGAGGTGGTCAGTCACGGCTATGGCTTGAAGCCCATTGCCATGCGGACCTTCGAGCAGGCTTTCCATTCGGTCATGCTGGCGAGTACGCCGGCGGCGGCTGCCCGTCTTGAAGACCCGCAGCACCATGCCGTGATGCGCACCTTCGCCGATGCCAGTCGTGAAAGCTGGCAGCGTCTGGTTTACGGCAGTCCCGACTTCCATCGCTGGTTCCGTCAGGTAACGCCGCTCGACGCCATCGAGCGCATGCAGATTGGTTCGCGACCGGCATTGCGTGCCAGCGGTCAGGGGCTTGCCGCCTTGCGGGCCGTTCCCTGGGCCTTCGCCTGGAGTCAGGCGCGCTTCTTCCTGCCGGGCTGGTATGGCGTCGGTACGGGCCTGGAGGCGGCAATCGCGGAACATGGCAATGCCGCCGTGGATGCGATGCTGGCGCATTGGCCCTTCTTTTCCGGATTGCTCGATGACGTGGAGCAGCAGTTGGCGACGACCGATCTGGAAATCGCAGGGTTCTACGCGCAGTTGGCAGAGCCCGGCCTCGCGAGTTATCTCGCCCCGGTGCAGGCGGAACATGCGCGCACTGTCGAGCAACTGTTGCGCATGAAAGGCGAAAGCCGCTTGCTGGATGGCGACCCGACCATTCAGCGTGCCATCAAGTTGCGTAACCCTTACGTTGACCCGATGCATTTGATGCAGGTGGACTTGCTGCAGCGCTGGCGCGCCAGTGGTCGCGAGGACCGGGACCTGTTCGAAGCGCTGTTGGCCAGCATCAGTGGCATCGCTCAGGGGCTGCAGGCCACCGGCTAGCACGGCGCCATCCCCGTGAAAGCCCTGCGTCGTCCCTCCGGGTTTCCCCGAATCGGTCCCTGAATCCGTGTTTCCGCGCACATCCCGGAGCCGAAACGGTTCAGGGGTTTGATCCGTCGCCGACCTTTCCTTCAGGCATTCGCCGGGGAGGGGTTCCATGTCCGTTACGCTTTTCCAGAGAGCCACGCGTTGGCTTTGTCTGTTGGCGCTGCCGTTCGGCGTCGTTCCGGAAGCGCTGGGGGCGGCCTGTACGCCGTCTGCGGAAGACTGCAGTCCGTTCGCGTGGAGCGCTGCCTATACCGGCGAGAGTTGGCATCTGTTGCGCGGCGGTTTGGCGGCCGCACCCTCGCGGGGTGCTTATCTGGATAATCTGGAGTTGACGGCCGACGTCGACGGCGAGCGCCTGTTCGGCGTCGCCGGCTTGCAGTTCCACGCAGCTAGCCTCTACAACAACGGTCACGGGTTCTCGTCCGTGGCGGTCGGCGACGTGCAGGGCATCAGCAATATCGAGGCGGTTCCCGCTGCGCGCTTGTATGAATTGTGGGCAGAGTGGCAGGGGCGCGGCGGTTCTTCCTGGCGCGCCGGGCTCTACGACCTGAACAGCGAGTTCGACGCGATCGAGACCGCGTCCCTCTTCGTGAATCCGTCGCATGGAATTGCGCCGGATTTCTCGCAGTCGGGCCAGAACGGTCCTTCCATTTTTCCGGTGGCGGCGCTCGCGGTTCGTTGGCGCACGCAGTGGAAAGCCTGGCAGTGGCAATTGGCGGCACTTGAGGGCATCCCCGGCAATCCGTCCGACCCGCGCCGCTCGGGTGTGCGCTTCACGCCCGGCGAAGGGCTCTTGCTGGTGGCCGAGGCCAGCCGCGAGGTGGGTGAGGCGACGCGCTTGGCTATCGGCAGTTGGCGTTACACCTCGCGTTTCGATCATCTGACCGCGCAGGACTTTGATGGCGCTCCACAACGGGTGGCTGCCGGGCGCGGCACGTATTTGCTGCTGGAAGGGCCAGTGCCGCTCGGGGGACGTTCCGCGAATGGCTGGCGCAGCTTTCTGCGGCTGGGCGTCGCCGACGCCCGTGTTCACGCCACAGGCTCCTATGTGGGGGGCGGCCTGGTTCATGAAGGCGGGTTGCTGGGCCGCTCCGGGGAAAGTGCCGGTGTGGCGCTCGCTTGTGCGCGGTCGGGGCGCCAGTGGCGGCAGGCTTTCGCCGTAGACGGGCAGGCACCGGCCCGGCAGGAATGCAATGTGGAGCTGACCTGGCGGTTGCCGGTAACGCCGTGGCTGACGCTGCAGCCGGACCTGCAGTACATCGAAGGAGTGGGTTACGACCGCGCCGCACGCGGCACGGTGGCCGCCGGCCTGCGTTTTGAAATGACTTGGCCGAGCGAGGCCGAGTAGAAAGGCCTCCGCGCGCAGCGCTTCAGCACTCCGGAACGTTGACGGCGAGCCCCCCCTGCGAGGTCTCCTTGTAGCTCGTCTTCATGTCCTCGCCGGTCTGGCGCATGGTGGCGATGACCATGTCGAGCGACACCTTGTGCGTGCCGTCGCCGCGCATGGCGAGCCGCGCTGCATTGATGGCCTTCACTGCGCCCATCGCGTTGCGTTCGATGCAAGGGATCTGGACCAAACCTGCGATGGGGTCGCAGGTAAGCCCGAGGTTGTGTTCCATGCCGATTTCGGCGGCATTCTCGAGTTGCTCGTTCATGCCGTTCAGGGCGGCCACGAGTCCGGCCGCAGCCATGGAGCAGGCCACGCCCACTTCACCCTGGCAGCCCATCTCCGCGCCACTGATGGAGGCGTTGCGCTTGTAAAGCATGCCGATGGCGCCGGCCGCCAGCAGGAAGCGCACGACACCGTCTTCGCTGGAGCCCGGTTCGAAACGGCGGTAGTACATGAGCACCGCCGGGATGATGCCCGCGGCGCCGTTGGTGGGCGCCGTGACGACGCGACCGCCGGCCGCGTTTTCTTCGTTCACCGCCAGGGCCCAAGCATTGACCCAGTCCATGGCTTCCATGGCACCCGGATTTGCGGCTTCGTTGAGCATGCGGTGCAGCTTTGGCGCGCGGCGGCGCACCTTCAAGACGCCGGGGAGCAGGCCCTGCGCCGAGAAACCGCGGGCCACGCAGCCCTGCATGACTTCCCAGATTTGCAGCAGGCTGCTGCGCGTGGCTGCCGCGGGGCGGAAGGCACCTTCGTTGGCCATGACCAGTTCGTTCAGTTCCAGCCCGGTTTCGCGGCAGCGCCCGAGCAGCGAACCGGCATCCCAGAATGGATGGGGCAGAACCGCCGTGGCCGCGGCGTCGCTGTTGCTGCCGAAATCCGCTGCGCGCACGATGAACCCGCCGCCGGTGGAGTAGAACTCCTCGCGGTGCAGTGGCTGCTGGTGCTCGTCGAAGGCGGTGAAACGCAGGCCGTTCGCGTGGAGCGGCAGAACTTCATTGCGATGGAAGAGCAGATCCAGCGGCTCGTCGAAAGGCACGGGGTGGCTGCCCAGCAAGCGCAGTTCGCCGCTGCTGCGGATGCGCTCCAGCGTCGGGTCCATGCTTTCCGGGTCCAGCGTGGCCGGTTCCATGCCCTCGAGGCCGAGCAGCACGGCGCGGTCCGTGCAGTGCCCGCGTCCCGTCAGCGCCAGCGAGCCGTAAAGCTGGATGGCCACCTTGCGCACGTTCGCGAGCACCCCGCGCTGCTCGAGATCCAGCGCGAACTGGCGCGCGGCATTCATCGGGCCCATGGTGTGCGAACTGGAAGGACCTACCCCGATCTTGAAGATATCGAGGACCGAAAGGCTGATGGGAGTCTGGTTCATGGCACCGATTTTACCGGGCGGTCGGTTGGTTGCTTGTCTGACGGCGTCGTGCCGCCGCTTCCAGTGTCGTGTTCAGCACCTGTGCAATCCGTACGCCGGCGCGCGCGAGTTGTTCGGGCACTACCCGGCGCCCACCCTCCAGATAGGCGGCCGGGAGTTCGAGGGGCGCAGCCCCTTTCGGCTGCGTGGGCAGTCCGCACTGGAAGCCCGGGAGCGGGGCGTACACCCAGCGGCTTGAAAGCACACGCGACTCTTCCATCCAGTTGTCCAGCGTGCCGCGACGCCATGGGCCGAACTCGCCTGAAAACCGCTTGGACAGGGCGAGGGCATTGCCTTTCACCAGCGAAGTCCCATCACGCGCCGCCTTCGGGCCGCGCCACAGGACCATGTTCACGAGGTCGCTGTCCCACACGGCGTGCAGGTTCGTGGGGAACAGTGGGCCGACCAGGTTGACGCGGACTTGGTTGCCGCCCTGATCATGGTTTTCGCCCGCATGCAGGGGCTGGTGAATGTCGCCGATGATGTGCACGAGCATGAGCACCGCCTGACGGCGGGCTTCCACGGCGGAGGCGGGGTTCGCGAGTACACCCATCAGTCGGTCGGCTTGCTCCGAGGCGCAGTCGCCATCGGGGCAGTACTCCGCCTTGGCGGCAGGTCCGCCACACACCGGGCGGTCGTCGTAGTGCCACTTCCCCGAGCCGGGGACTTCCTTTTTCAGGCGATCGCGCTGCTCGTCCATCCACGTGGACCACTTCGGTAGGTCCACCTCGCCCATGAGTGCCAGCAATTCGGCGCGGGCGATGGGCGACAGCAGGGGTTGGGCGATGTAGCCGGTGGTGCGGTGCCCGTCCGCGCCCCAGGCCAGTGCCAGGCCGGGGCACAGCAGCACAATGGCAATGGCCCAAGTGGCCGCGCGCGGAGCGCGGGGGTGCATGAGGCCGGCGTTCATACGGCGGCGAAGCTGCGCGCGGCGGAGGACCAGCCGGGAGCGGTTTCCAGGGCGGTGACGGCCTCCTCCACGGTGTCGACGAACACCCACATGTCGGCATGCTGCCGGGCCATGAAGCTTTCCGCGATGGCGGATTCGAGCAGTTGCCGCAGCGGTTCGTAATAGCCGTGGCGGTTGACGACGATGACGGGTCCGGTCCACAGCCCGAGGCGCTTCAGGGTGAGAGTTTCGAGCAGTTCTTCGAAAGTGCCCGTGCCGCCGGGCAGCGCGATGATCGCCTCGCTGCGGCTCAGCATCAGATGCTTGCGGGTGCGCATGTCGTCCACCAACATCAATTCGGACAGGGCGTCGTGGGCCAGTTCCATGTCCGCCAGAAAATTCGGCAGCACGCCAATCACCTGACCTCCTGCCGCCAAAGCGCCGTTGGCCACGGCCCCCATCGAGCCGGATTTGCTGCCGCCGTAGATGACGGTTCGTCCGTCTTTGGCCAGCAGTTCGCCCAACCGGAACGCGTCTTCATGGTGCAGGGGAGCACAACTCTTGCTGGAGGCGCAGTAGACACAGACGGCACGGGGAATGACGGGAAGTTGGGTGGCAGACATGGGAACAACCTGTCGTGGGCGGAGGCAGCAGGATGATACGCCCGTCGTGCGACAATCCCACCGTTGCCGTTCCTGTCCGGAGAGTTGCCATGTCCGTCTTGTTCACTCCTCTTACCCAGCGTGGTGTCACGTTCCGCAATCGCGTCGTGGTCTCGCCCATGTGCATGTATTCGGCCCGGGATGGCATCGCCAATGACTGGCATCTGGTCCACTTGGGTTCGCGTGCCACGGGCGGTGCCGGCTTGGTCATTGCGGAAGCCACGGCGGTGGTCCCGGAGGGGCGCATCAACGGCGGCGACCTCGGCTTGTGGAGCGACGAGCACGTGGCGCCGCTGCGCCGCGTCACCGACTTCATCCATTCGCAGGGCGCTGCGGCAGGTATCCAGTTGGCGCACGCGGGTCGCAAGTCTTCGACCACGCCTGACGGCGCGCGCACCCTGGCGGCCGAGGAGGGGGGCTGGTTGCCCATCGTGGCGCCGAGTGCGCTGTCGTTTGCCCCCGCCACTCACGCCGTGCCGGAAGCGCTGTCGCTGGAGGCCATTCCGGCGGTCGTGGCTGCGTTCGCAGCTGCTGCGGCGCGCGCCGATGCGGCAGGTTTCGATGTGGTGGAACTGCACGCCGCGCATGGTTACTTGCTGCATCAGTTCCTCTCGCCGCTTGCGAACCAGCGTACGGACGCCTACGGCGGCAGTCAGGCGAATCGTTTCCGCCTGATGTTGGAAGTGGCCGCGGCGGTGCGCGCCGCGTGGCCCGCGTCGAAGCCGCTGTGGGTGCGCGTGTCCGCCACTGACTACGTGGATGGCGGCTGGACCGTCGACGATTCCGTGGCCCTGTCGCTGGAACTGAAGGCGCTGGGCGTGGACCTCATCGACTGCAGTTCCGGCGCCATCGTGCCGGGCGTGCGTATTCCCGTGGCGCCCGGTTTCCAAGTGCCATTTGCCGAACGCATCCGTCGCGAGGCCGCAATCGCCACCGGTGCAGTGGGGTGCATCACGGAGCCTGCGCAGGCAGAGGCCATCGTGGCGGAGGGGCAGGCCGACGTGGTGTTGCTGGCACGTGAACTGCTGCGCGACCCGTATTGGCCGCTGCACGCTGCTACAACGCTTGGCGTGAAGCCGGACTACTGGCCGGGGCAGTACTGGGCCGTGAAGCCGCGCTGAGGAATGGTTTGCCGTCCGCCCGCTCTTCAGTGAGCGGGCAGGGCCTTGGCAAACACGCGAAAATAAAGGTCGGCTCGGCGCGGTAGCCCGAATTTCTCGTCGTCGTAGGGAAAAGGCCGCGTTTCGCCGGTGGCCACATAGCCGCGGCGTTCGTACCAGGCGATGAGTTCCGGGCGCTGCGCAATCACCGTCATCTGCATTTCCCGGGTCTGCCACTCGCGGGCGGCCCAGGCTTCGGCGGCCGCCAGCAACGCGCGCCCCAGTCCGCCGGCCTGAGCGACCGGCCGCACCGTCAACATGCCCAAGTAGGCCTTCGCGTCCGGCAGGCGCTCCAGATGGACGCAGCAGGCCAGCCCCGCCTCGTCCGTGTGTACCAGAACTACCTGCCCGTTCGCCGGGCTGCCCCCGAGGAGTTGCGCCAAGCCTTCCGGGTCCGTGCGCTGACCGCCGAGCAGGTCGGCCTCCGTGGTCCATCCGGCCTTGCTGCTGTCGCCGCGATAGGCGGAGTTCACCAAGGCGCTGAGGGCCGCGGCTTCGGCTGCCCGTGCGGGGCGAAGGGAGAGGGTGGCGGGGGCGCGGTCCGCTGGAGTGGGGCTCGCTGGAGAGCCGCCCGTTGGGGTGGGGTGTGGGTCGCTCATGGGCAGATGATAACCCGCCGGGTGACGCATACGAATGCATGTTCCGCCTCTCACGGCGTGGGCCATTTTCGGCTAAACTCTGGCATGACAGCGTGAGACAAAAGGAGCGACGCTAGGTGTCTACCGAGGTGAATGCCGGTGTTTCCGGTCTGGTGGCCGTGTTTCAGCCGGGCAAGGTGAAGACGGCCCTGCTGACGCGCCTGGTGCGTTCGCTCGGCAAGTCCCCCGCGCGCGCGACGGCCCGCGATATCTACGACGCGCTGTCGCTGGCAGTTCACGAGGAACTCAGTGCCCGTTGGGTCGCCACTCAGGGGCGTGTGGCGGATTCCGGTGCCAAGCGCGTGTGCTACTTGTCCATGGAATATCTGCCGGGGCGCTCGCTGCCGAATGCGGTGGCCAGCCTGGGCCAGAACCTCGAGCAGGAAACCCGGCAGGTGCTGGCGGGTCTCGGCTTCGACTACGACGATATCGTGCGCCTGGAACCGGACCCGGGCTTGGGCAACGGTGGTTTGGGGCGCTTGGCGGCCTGCTACCTGGACTCTCTCGCTACCCTGCATTACCCGGCGGTGGGCTACGGCATCCGTTTCGACTACGGCATCTTCGAGCAGGTCATCGACGAGGACGGGGCGCAGCAGGAGCGTGCCAGCAGTTGGCTGCGCGTACGCAACCCATGGGAATCCCCGCGGACCGATGCGCGCTACCGCGTCAGCTTCGGCGGGCGTTGTACCTCCACGGTGGATGAAGCCGGGCGGGTACGCCACCAGTGGGTGGACACGCAGGATGTGTTTGCAGTGGCCTTCGACCAGATGGTACCGGGCAACCGCAGCGCCACCGTGAACCACTTGCGCTTGTGGTCGGGGCGTGCGGTGACGCCGTTCCACGTGCAGGTGTTCAACGCTGGCCGTTACGCCGAAGCCGTGGCCGAGCAGATCGACGCCAAGAATCTTTCGCGCATCCTTTACCCTGACGACACCACGCCGCAGGGCAAGGAACTGCGCTTCCGTCAGCAGTACTTCTTCGTGTCCGCCTCGCTGCAGGACCTGTTGGCCACGCATCTTGGTGAGGGCAGGTCCCTCGAAACGCTGGCGGACAGCTGGTCCATCCAGCTGAACGACACCCACCCGACTCTCGCCGTGCCGGAACTGCTCCGCTTGCTCATCGATGTGCACGGTCTGGAGTGGGAGCAGGCCTGCGCCATAGCCTTCCGCGCCTTCGGCTACACCAACCACACGCTCATGCCGGAAGCGCTCGAGACCTGGCCGGTGAACTTCTTCGAGCGTCTGTTGCCGCGCCACTTGCAGATCATCTACGTGCTCAACCGCGACTTCCTCGATGAGGCAACGGGGCGCGCTGCGGCGATGGGTGAAGCCGGTACTGAAGGCCAGAGCCTGAACGAACTGCGCCGCCGTCTGTCCATCATCGATGAAGAGCATGGACGTCGCGTTCGCATGGCGAATCTTGCTGTCATCGCCAGTCGCCATGTGAACGGCGTGGCAGCGCTTCACAGCGATCTCGTCCGCTCGGACCTCTTTCCGGAATTCGCAAGGCTCTACCCGGAGCGTTTCACCAATGTCACCAACGGCATCGCCGTGCGGCGCTGGCTAGTGCAGGCCAATCCGGGCCTTTCTACCTTGCTCACTCGCCATTTGGGTCATGGTTGGGAAAACGACCTCGAGGAAGTGGAGCGCTTGCGTTGGGCTGTGGATGACGCCGCCTTCCGCGCGGAGTACCGCAGCATCAAGGCCGCCAACAAGGTGCGCTTGGCTGTCGAAGTTCAGCGCCGCATGGGCCTCGTCATCGACCCGCAATCGATGTTCGATGTGCAGGTGAAGCGCATCCATGAGTACAAGCGCCAGTTGTTGAACCTGCTTTACGTGGTGTGGCGTTACCAGCGTATCCTCGAGGCCCCTCAGGCGGATTACGTGCCGCGTACGGTGATGTTCGCCGGCAAGGCCGCGCCGGGCTATGCCATGGCCAAGGCGGTCATCAAGCTCGTGAACAACGTGGCGCGCAAGGTGAACGCCGACCCGGTGGTCGCCGGGCGGCTGAAGGTGGCGTTCCTGCCGGACTACGACGTGTCGCTGGCACAGCAGGTGATGCCGGCGGCCGACCTGTCGCAGCAGATCTCCACCGCGGGGCTGGAAGCCAGTGGTACCGGAAACATGAAGTTGGCGCTGAACGGTGCCTTGACCATCGGCACGCTGGACGGTGCGAACATCGAAATTGCCGAGCATGTCGGCCACGAGAACGTGTTCATCTTCGGCCTGACCGCCGAGGAAGTGGTGGCGCGCCGTCGTGCGGGCTACGTGCCTGCCGATGTGCTTCGGGCAGACGCGGAACTGGCGTCCGTGCTGCACCTTATCGGCAGCGGGCATTTCTCGCCGCATAACGTTGGCGAGGCGGCGCCCGTGGTGGACCGGTTGCTGGCCGACAACGAGCCCTACCTCGTCCTCGCGGATTTCGCCGCGTATCGCGAAGCGCAAGCCAAGGCCGACGCGTTGTACCGCGACGCCGATGCCTGGTCACGCAAGGCAGTGGCCAATACGGTGGGCATGGGCTTCTTCTCCAGTGACCGCAGCATCCGCGATTATGCGGAGCGCTTGTGGCAGCTGCGTCCGGTGGTTTGAAGCGGGCAGGGGACGAGAAAGACATGAGTCAGCACTTCCCGGCGGAAATCAGCGACTTCGACCTGCACTTGTTCGGCGAAGGCAACCACCTGCGCCTGTGGCAAGTGCTCGGCGCGCATGTGCGCGTGCGGGAAGGCGTGGCTGGCACGCGTTTCGCTGTCTGGGCACCCAACGCACAGCGCGTGTCGGTGGTCGGGCCTTTCAACCAGTGGGACGGGCGCACTCATGTCATGGAGAAGCGCGGCCCCGGTGGCGTTTGGGAACTCTTCGTTCCCGGCGTCGGGGCTGGCGAACTCTACAAGTACGAAATCCATGGTGCAGACGGCAGTCTGGTACTGAAGACGGACCCCATGGCGCGAGCGACGGAACACCGCCCTGCCAACTGCGGCGTCGTCACCGCCGAACCAGTATTCCACTGGCATGACGCCGGTTGGCTCGCCCGACGTGCGGCGCAATGGCCGGGCGGGGAAGCGGTGTCCATCTATGAAGTCCACCCCGGGACATGGCGCCGCCATGGAGACGGCGGCTACTACGACTGGGACGCGCTGGCTGCGCAGCTGGTGCCGTATGTGACGGAGCAGGGCTTCACCCATGTCGAACTGATGGGGGTCGCCGAGCATCCTTTCGACGGCAGTTGGGGTTACCAGGTCACGGGTTACTACGCGCCCACCGCGCGGCACGGCAGCCCGGAAGCCTTCAAGCGTTTCGTGGACTCCTGCCATCAGGCCGGTATTGGCGTCATTCTCGACTGGGTGCCCGCACATTTTCCGAAGGACGCGCATTCACTGGCACGGTTCGACGGCACCGCGCTTTACGAACATGAAGACACGCGCCGTGGCGAGCACAAGGGATGGGGCACGCTCATCTTCAATTACTCGCGCCACGAGGTTCGCAACTTCCTGCTGGCCAATGCCCTCTACTGGGTGGAAGAGTTTCACATCGACGGACTGCGCGTGGACGCGGTGGCGGCGATGTTGCACCTGGACTACGACCGCCCCGCCGGCGAGTGGCTGCCCAACGAGCATGGCGGCCGCGAAAATCTCGAGGCGGTGGATTTCCTCAAGGCCGTCAATGGGCAGTTGCAGCAGTTGTACCCGGGGGTCATCACGGCGGCGGAAGAGTCCACCACGTTCCCGGGCATCACGCGTCCGGTAGCGGAAGGCGGGCTGGGCTTCACGTTCAAGTGGAACATGGGTTGGATGAACGACACGCTGCGCTACGTGTCGACGGACGCCATCTTCAGGCGCTACACGCATTCGCTCATCACCTTCAGCTTCATGTATGCGTGGTCCGAGCGCTTCCTGTTGCCGCTTTCACACGACGAAGTGGTACACGGCAAGCGCTCGCTCCTGCAGAAGATGCCTGGCGACGATTGGCAGAAACGCGCTGGCCTTCGCTTGCTGCTTTCCTACCAATGGGCTACGCCCGGCAAGAAATTGCTCTTCATGGGGGGCGAATTCGGGCAGCACCACGAGTGGCGCGACTGGGAAGCGCTCGACTGGGGCCTGCTGGGCGACCCCAACCATCAGGGCTTGCTGGCTTGCGTGCGCACCCTGAACGGCCTGCTGCGAACGCGCGGTTCCTTGCATCGCGAAGACCATCACCCGCAAGGGTTCCGCTGGGTGGATGTGGACAGTTCGGAAGTGTCGGTGTTTGCGTTCGAGCGCAACGCCCCCGGCGAACCCACACTGTTGTGCGCCTTCAATGCCACACCCGTCCCCCGTGGTGATTATTGGCTGGGTGTGGATGGTGGCCGCTGGCGCTGCGTTTACGACTCCGACGCCGGCTGGATGGGTGGCGCAGACTGGCAGACGCAGGGCGAACTCGATGCGCAGCCGCACGGGTGCCATGGACGTTCCCATTCTCTTCATGTGCATTTGCCGGCGCTGGCTGCGCGCTTCTACGAGCGCATCGGCTGACCCCTCATGGAAGTCACTCCCTCACCGTTGCGGGCAGGCTCTGCCGCCCCGCTGGGAGCCACATGGCTGCCCGGTACGGGGGGCGATTCGTCTGCAGCGGGCGTCAACTTCGCGGTCTACGCTCCCGCTGCTGCGGCCTTGTGGTTGGCTGTTCATGCCCCCGATGGTTCGGTAGTTGCCCGTTGGCTCTTCCCGGGGCGAGAGGGAGATCTGTTCCATGCTTTCCTGCCGGCACCCTTGGGTAGCCCCGGGCTGGACTACACCGTCTCCACCACCATCGACGGACCGGCACTCATCGAACCGCATGCCTTGCGGGTAGTGGACGCAGAAGGCACGCCGCGCGCTCGCGTGGTGGACACGGCCCTTCTGCGCGCTCGCGAGAAGCGCCCGGCTACTCCCTGGGGCGAAACGGTTGTCCATGAAATTCACGTCAAGGGCTATACGCAGTTGCACCCTGCGGTGCCGGCGGCGTGGCGTGGCAAGTATCTGGGTCTGACCGTGCCGGCAGTGCTGGAGCACTTGAAGGCGATGGGTGCCACGGCCATCGAACTGTTGCCGGTGCAGTGCTTTCGCACGGAAGATTTTCTTCGCGCCAAGGGCCTGAAGAATTACTGGGGCTACAACCCGCTCGCGTGGTTCGCTCCTGCCGAGCAATACGCGGTGGACGACCCGGTCGCGGAGTTCCGGGAGATGGTGCGCGCTGTTCACGAGGCCGGGCTCGAGATCATCCTCGATGTGGTGTTCAACCACACTTGCGAGGGTGGGCAGGACGGTCCGGTGTTGTCGTGGCGGGGCCTCGATGATGCCGGTACCTATCACCGTCTGCCGAATGACGCGACGCGCTACGACAACCTGACGGGGTGCGGCAATGCGGTGGACTTGTCCACCCCTGCTACCGGTTCGCTGGTGGTCGCGTGCTTGCGATGGTGGGTAGAAGTGATGGGCGTCGATGGGTTCCGGTTCGACCTGGCCACCACGCTGGCGCGGGGTAGTCACGGCTTCGACGCGGAGCATCCGTTCTTTGCGGCCCTCAAGGCAGATCCGGCCTTTGCCTTCGTGAAGTGGATTGCGGAGCCTTGGGATATCGGGCCTGGGGGTTATCAGTTGGGTGCCTTTCCGGACGGCTGGGCCGAATGGAATGACCGTTATCGCGATACCGTCCGCGGCTTCTGGCGTGGCGATGGCCAGCGTGACCCCGCCTTGCTCGGGCAGTTTGCAGAGCGCGTGGCGGGTTCCGCAGATTTGTTCCGTCGCCGAGGGCGCCGTCCCTGGGCCTCGGTGAATTTCATCACGGCCCACGATGGCTTCACCCTTCGCGATCTGGTGAGCTACGAGCAGCGGCACAACGAGGCCAACCTCGAAGACAATCGGGATGGGCACGGCCACAACCTGAGCTGGAACTGCGGCACCGAGGGGCCGACCGACGACGCATTGGTCCTGCAGCGTCGGGCCTGCCAGCAGCGCAATTTCCTGATGTCCCTGTTCCTGTCGCTGGGCACGCCCATGTTGCAGGGCGGAGATGAGCTGGGTCGAACGAGCCTCGGCAACAACAATGCGTATTGCCAGGACAACGAGCTTTCCTGGGTCGACTGGCAAGGCGCCGATGCCGACTTGATGGCTTTCACCGCGGCACTGTCGCGACTGCGTCGCGAACGCCCGGAGTTGCGTAGCGACCGCTATCTGAAGGGCGCCCGCCGCGCCGGCCGCGACTGCGACATCACCTGGCTGCACCCGGCTGGCCATGAAATGGGGTCCGGTGACTGGCATTGCGGTACGCCGGCGCTGGGTGTCATGCGCTCGGGTTCCATGGTGGGGCGCGACCTGCTGTGGTTGGTGAACCCCACTGCCAACGAAGTGCCATTCCGTTTGCCGCGCCGCTGGCGGGACGCCTTGTGGCGCGTCCTGTTGGACAGCACGCGGGCCTTGCCTGGTTCCACGTCCGAGGATGTTCCGGAGCCGCGCGAAGCGTTTCTCTTGTCGCCACACCAGTCTTTGCTTCTCGAGAGGATGGTTTTCCCATGACCCGCCACGACCTAGTGAGCCTTGCCCACGCCCATGGCGTTGGTGACAGTTACCTCAACTGGTGTGGCGAGCCGCAGTCGCTTGCCGATTCCTCTCTGCTCGCCTTGCTGGCGGCATTGGGTGTCGATGTGGCCACGGCTCCCATCCCGGTTGTCACGCCGCCGGTTCCGGGAAGCATTGCGCCGCCGGCCGCCGGTGCGCTGCGTTGTCATGTTCCTCCCGCACTCGAGGGGGGCGGCAAGTGGTGGGGCGTGACGGCGCAGCTGTATTCCCTGCGCAGTGCCGGTGATTGGGGCTTGGGCGACTTCGGGACCCTGCGCGAATTGGTGCGTCATGCGGCAGCGGCCGGGGCGGCCTTCATTGGCCTGAACCCTTTGCACGCGCTGTTCCCCGCAGACCCTGCACATGTCAGCCCATACAGCCCCTCCAGCCGTCATTACCTTTCGGTTGCCATGGTCGATGTGACGCGCGTGGTGGGCTACGCCACCAACCCGGAAGTGCAGGCGCTGGTTGGTGCTGCCACTTTCCGCGAGGAACTCGCTCGCCTGCGTGCGCTGCGCTATGCGGATGCCGCTGGCGTGATGGGTTTGAAACTCCCGGTACTGCGCCTGTTGCATGCCGGCTTCCGCCGCGAACAGCTCGCGCAGGGCAGTGCCTTGGGCGAAGCATTCCGCACCTACGTGGCCGAGGAGGGCGAGGCGCTGCAGTTGCAGGCCACGTTCGATGCGCTGCAGGTGCATATGCGTGCCCTCGATGCTTCCCACTGGGGCTGGGATTCCTGGCCCATGGAATTCCGCGATGCCCGCAGCGCAGCGGTGCGCGATTTTGCTTTGGCCAACGCCGAGGAAGTGGAGTTCTACGCCTGGCTGCAGTGGCTGGCGCAGGCGCAGTTGCAGGAAGCGCAGGAGTTGGCGCGCGACCTCGGCATGGCGGTGGGTGTCTATGGCGACTATGCCGTGGGTGTGAACCCCGGCGGCGCGGAAACCTGGGCCGATGCAGCCACGTATTGTCTGGGTGCCGGCATCGGCGCACCGCCTGACTCGCTCGCCTTGCTGGGGCAGGACTGGGGCATTCCCCCGCAGTCCCCCGAGGCTCTGGTGGCAGCTCAGGGTGCCCCGTTCCGCGCCCTCATCCGCAACAACCTGCGTTA
>JBEGRA010000158.1:0-12172 GCA_041180705.1 Pseudomonadota bacterium
CAGCCCGAGGAGCGGTCACCATGTCCGATATGCCAGACCCCGAAGAACTGCGTCGCCGCCTGACGCCCGACCAGTGGCGCATCACGCAGGAAAAAGGCACCGAGCGCGCCTTCACCGGCGACTATTACGAACTGAAAGACGACGGCATGTATGCCTGCGTCTGCTGCGGCGCTGGCCTGTTTTCGTCCACTACCAAATACGACAGCGGCTCCGGTTGGCCCAGTTTTTGGCTGCCGCTGGCCGGCGACCGCGTGAAGACGCACCGCGACACCAGCTATGGAATGGTGCGCACCGAAGTCACTTGCGCCCGGTGCGGCGCGCATCTGGGGCACGTCTTCGAAGATGGTCCGCAGCCTTCCGGGCTCCGCTACTGCATCAATTCCGCCTCTCTCGATTTCCGCAAGGAAGACTGAACGATGAAGCACGTTCCGGTTCTGGCCGCCGTCGGCCTGTCTTTGCTGGGTGCCTTGTCTTCGACAGTGGTTGGTGCGCAGGAGCAATCGGGCAGCAATGCGGCTGCTGCTGCGGCCACGGCGGGGGTTCCTGCCGGCCAGGTCGTGCCGCCCGGCGTGGTCGTTCCGCCACCTCCGCCCACGCCGGAACAGATTCTGGCCGCCACGGCTCAGGAGGCTGCGGCTGCCGGGCTCGGCGTGGTGGACCTCAAGGCGGGCAAGGGGCAGGCCGCGTTGCCTGGCATGCTGGTGGCGGTGCACTACACCGGCTGGCTGCAGGACACCACCCAGCCCGAGGGCAAGGGCCACAAGTTCGACAGCTCGCGCGACCGCAAGCAGCCTTTCATCATTCCGCTCGGTCAGCGTCGCGTCATCCGCGGCTGGGACCTCGGGGTGGTGGGCATGCAAGTGGGTGGCCAGCGCCGCCTCATCATTCCTGCCGCGCTGGCCTATGGCGAGCGCGGGGCCGGCAATGTCATTCCGCCCGGCGCCACGCTCATCTTCGACATCGAACTGCTCGCGCTCGACAGCGTCCGCTGAAACTGGAGTTCCCCATGCACCGTTTGCCCCGCCTGCTTGCCGCCGGCACCCTGCTGTCTCTCGTCACGCCGCACGCCATGGCAGCCACGCTGCTGCACGTGGGGCGGCTCATCGACTCCGTCGGCGACCAGCCGCGCACCGCCGTGACCGTGGTGGTGGACGGAGACCGCATCCAGGCTGTGGAAGCCGGTTACCGCGCGCCTGGTCGTGCGGATACCGTCATCGAGTTGAAGGACTGCACGCTGACCGCCGGGTGGTGGGACATGCACGTCCACATCACTTCCGAATACAGCGCCGGCAGCGCCTTGCGCGGCTTCCAGGAGAATGAGGCAGACGTGGCGCTCGAAGGCGCCATGTATGCCGAGCGCACCCTGCACGCCGGCTTCACCAGCGTGCGCGACCTCGGTTCGGGTTTCGGTAGTGCCATCGCGCTGCGCAACGCCGTGAACCGCGGTTACGTGCCCGGTCCGCGCATCATGGCCGCTGGGCGCACCATCTCCACGGTGGGCGGACACGGCGACCCTACCAATGGCTGGGCGACGCACCTCGTGGCAACGCCGCCGGGCCCCGTGGATGGCGTCATCAGTGGTCCGGTGGAAGCGGCGGCGGCGGTTCGTCAGCGCTACAAGGAAGGTGCGGACACCATCAAGATCACGGCCACCGGCGGCGTGCTCTCGCTGGCGAAGAACAGCCAGAACGCGCAGTTCACCGAAGAAGAAGTTCGTGCCGTCGTTGCCACGGCACACGATTACGGCTTCAAGGTGGCGGCGCACGCTCACGGTGCGGAAGGCCTGAAGCGCGCCGTCCGCGGTGGCGTGGACAGCATCGAGCACGGCACGTTCATGGACGACGAGGCCATGCAGCTCATGCGCGAACACGGCACGTACTACGTGCCCACCCTGCTGGCCGGCCAGTGGGTGTTCGAGCGTGGCCAGAAGCCGGGCTTCTTCCCGGAAATCGTGCGGCCGAAGGCTCTCGCGGTAGGTCCGCAGATTGCCCGCACGTTCGCCAAGGCTTACCGCGCAGGCGTGCCCATCATGTTCGGTACGGACACCGGCGTTTCGGCGCACGGCGATAACGCCCAGGAATTCGCCCTGATGGTGGCCAATGGCATGCCGATGATGGAGGTCATCAAGGCGGCGACCATCGTCCCGGCGAAGTTCATGGGGGAAGACCAGCGGCTTGGCACCGTAGAGGCGGGCAAGCTGGCGGACCTGGTGGCGGTGGCCGGTGACCCGACCACGGACCCCAAGGTGATGACCCAGGTGCGTTTCGTGATGAAGGGCGGCGTGGTCTACCGCCGCTAAGCCATCCCTGGCGGCGGCGCCTCATGCGCCGCTGCACTCGCTTCCCCGGGCGTGGCTCAGGGCAGCAGGTGTTCCTGGATGGCCGTGCGCAGGTCGTTCAGGCGTCCGTGGAAGAAATGCTCCGCACCGGGGAGCATCGCCACGGTGGGCGCGGGCTGCAAGGTTCGCGTCCAAGCCAGCACCGCTTCATGGTCCACCAGTTCGTCCTGGTCGCCCTGCACCACCAGCCAAGGGCATTGCGGGAGGGCGAGCGTGCTGAAATCGAAGCGCTGTACCGGCGGCGCGATGGTGATGAGTTGGCGCACCGGCAGGCGCGTGGCGAGCTGGGTGGCCACATAAGCGCCGAAACTGAAGCCCGCGATTACCAGTTCTGCAGTGGGCCAGCGAGCCTGCAACGCCTGCGCTGCCGCCATGGCGTCGTCCGCTTCGCCGCGCCCCAGGTCCCAACTGCCTGCGCTGCGGCCCACGCCCCGGAAGTTGAAACGCAGTGTGGCGTAGCCGCGCTCCTGCAAGGCGCGAGCGCTGATGACCACCACCTTGTTGTCCATGGTGCCGCCGAACAACGGGTGCGGGTGGCAGACGAGCGCCACGCGTTCGCCAGTGAAGCCTTCCGGAACTTCGTAGGCGGCTTCAAGAGCGCCAGCAGGGCCTTCCAGCAACAGGCGCTCGGGTGCGGGGGGGCGGAACGTGCTCATGCGGTGGTTTCCCGTTAGCGGTGCCAAAGAAAAAGGGCGGTGGAACCGCCCTTTTTCGTTTGTCGGTGCTGTCGGCCCGAGTGGGCTGCCAGCACCGACTGCGCCGTGGCCCCGAAGGGCTGCGGCGGTGCGGCTCTTAGCCCACGAAGCCCTTGAGGTTCTTCAGGGGCATGACGCGGACCTTCTTCGAGGCCGGCTTGGCCTTGAAGGTCATCGGCTCGCCGGTGAACGGGTTCGTGCCCTGGCGCGCCTTCGTGGCGGGCTTCTTCACGACCTTCATCTTCAGCAGGCCGGGCATGGTGAACAGGCCAGCGCCCTTCAGGCTCTTCTTGATGATGCCGTTCAGCGACTCGAACACCGCCGAAACCTGCTTCTTGGACAGGTCGGTGTCCTTGCTGATCTGCGCGAGGATGTCGGACTTGGTCGGGGCTGCACTCTTCTTGGTCGCCATTTTTCTCTCCTTGAGGGAAGCAGCCCTTCGGGTCGCCCGGGCTGTCCGTTGACTGGGGTAGTCCACCGGCGTTTTCACGCCCTTTTCAATTCAGGCGCAACATTAGCACAGCCGGAATGCATATTTAATAGGGTTTTTCCACTCAAGGATGATTTTTTCACGGGGAAAACAGGGTTTTCTCGCCGACGGGAAGTCAGTCGGCGAAGAATTCCCGTCGGAAGGTCGCTTGCAGGTGCGGTCCCCCCTTCACGTCCGCCGCCACCTGGAACACGAGCCATTCACGACGAGGCGCGGCGAACTCGGCCAGATAACTGACGGCGCCGGCGTCTTCCACGCGACGCAAGTTGGCTTCACGCAGTTCGCCGGTGAGCGTGCGCACTTCGACGGCAAGCGTGGCTTCCACGGGCGCACCAGCAGGCGCGCGGTTGAGCACGATGGTCAGAAGGCCTCGACCAGCGCGCGGTTGCAGGCCGTAGCGCTTTGCCACTTCGGCGTTCAAGTCCTGCAGGGGCTGTGCCTGATAGCTGAGCGTGTAGGGCCCCGCAACCACGTAGCCATCGTCCGTCCACGCCTGCGCAGGCGGTGGCGCTGGCGGTGTGCCGCTGCCACAGGCTGCCAGCCACAGCACGCACGTGGCCATTAGTGGCTTCAACCCGCGGTGCGCAGCAGGCGACTTCAAAGACAGGCGCATCAGCCGAGCCGTTGCAGCAGCATGCGCGCCACCTGCAGGGTGAGGATGAGGAACAGCGGCGACAAGTCGAGGCCGGCGAGGGTGGGAATGGCGCGCTGGAATGGGCGCAGCAAGGGCGCCAGCACCTGACCGATGATGTGACCGAGCGGGTGACGGCCGTCCGTGTTCACCCAGGACAGGATGACCCACACGAACAGCAGGCCGATGTAGAGCAGCAGCACCGTGTCTGCCAACGACAGCAGGCTGCCGACGAGCAAGACGGGGATGCTGGCCAGACCTTCACCGGCGAGCCAGACGATGAGCGCATGGCGCAGCGCCTGCACCAGCACCACAGCCACCACGGCGGCGGTATCCAGCGCACCGATGGGCGGCAGCACGCGGCGGAGCGGCAGCACCAGCGGGTTCGTTACCTGCAGCACGGCGCGCGCGAGCGGATTGCGGAAATCGGCGCGCGCCCATTGCAGCAGCAGGCGCAGCAGAAAGGCGCCCACCAAGAGACCGCTGAGGCTGTCGACGATATAGATGAGTTCGCGCATGGAAAGGCTCCGAAGCGAAAAACGGGCGACCGCTCAGGCCGAGCGGGGCGCAGTGGTGGCAGGCGCAGCGGTGGCAACTGCCGGGCCGGCAAGTTCCACGGCCCGCTGGTTGGCGGCCGCCACGGCCGCAGCCACGAGTGGCCGGAAGCCACCGGCCTCGAACACGGCGAGGGCTGCGGCAGTCGTGCCGCCCTTGGACGTCACTTGCTCGCGCAGTTCTGCCGGGGGCGCGCCGGTGTCACGCGCCATCTTGCCGGAACCGTAGGCCGTCGCCACGGCGAGTTCGCGGGCAGTATCGGCTGGCAGGCCGACGGCTTCACCGGCGGCGGCGAGGGCTTCGATGAGCAGGAAGAAATACGCGGGGCCACTGCCGGAGACGGCCGTGACGGCATCCAGCAGGCGCTCTTCCTCCACCCAGACCGTGCTGCCGGCCGCCTGCATGAGGGCAGCCGCGTGTTCCCGTGGTCCGTGGCCGACGGCAGCGCTAGCGTAGAGCCCCGTGATGCCGGCACCGACGAACGCCGGGCGATTGGGCATGGTGCGCACCACCGGGACGCCGGCACCGAGCCAGGACTCCAGTTGCGCGACGCGAGTGCCGGCCGCCACGGAGACCACGGTGGGTTGCAGGTTGCCTGCCAGGGCACGGAGGGAACAGGCGACCGCTTCCATCTGGTGCGGCTTTACGGCGAACACCCACAGGCCGGCACGCGCAGCGGCCTCGGCCGGTTCCGCGGTGGTGTGGATGCCGGGAAAGTCGCGCTCCAGCGCGCTGCGCGCCTCTGGAGAGATATCTGCCACCGACAAGGAGGCAGCCGGCTGGCCAGCGGCGCACAGGCCGGCGATGAGTGCGCGCGCCATCTGCCCGCCGCCGATGAAGGCGACACCGGGCAACGGCGGAGTGGATGCGAGGGAGCGGGTCATGCAGGGCCTGCAGCAGGAGTGGGGTGGGGGCGCGCGCCAAAGATGGCGGTGCCGATACGCACGTGGGTTGCGCCTTCAAGGATAGCCGCTTCGTAGTCGCCGCTCATGCCCATCGACAGCGTGTCCACCATCAGTCCTTCGGTTCGAAGTTGCGCGAGCAGAGCGGCGAGACGGTGGAACTGCTCGCGTTGCGCGGCGACGTCGTCCGTCGGCGGGGGGATGCACATGAGCCCACGCAAACGCAGGCCTGGCAGGGCGGCGACGGCATGGGCGAGGGCGGGAACTTCTGCGGGCAGCAGACCGGCCTTGCCGGGTTCCGGCACCAGCATGACCTGCAGGCAGATTTGCAGGGGAGGCAGGGTTGGCGGGCGCTGCGCAGAAAGACGCGTCGCCACTGGCAGACGGTCCACCGTATGGACCCAATCGAAATGTTCGGCGACGGGCCGGGTCTTGTTCGTCTGCAATGCCCCGATGAAATGCCAGGTGAGCCCGAGGTGGGCGAGAGCCTGCACCTTGGCCACGCCCTCTTGCACGTAGTTCTCGCCGAAATGTTGCAAGCCGGCAGCGTGCGCCGCGGCGATGGCAGCCATGGGCTGAAACTTGGAGACTGCCACGAGTGTGACGCTGCCTGCTCCGCGCCCCGCGCGTTCGGCAATTTCGGCGACGGCACGGGCAGCGGCCAGCGCTCGTTCACGGATGGCAGGTGGAATTTGCGGCGTGGTTAACATAGTTCACCCCGGGGCCGGGGACTATACTCCAAGCTGGATTGCAGGGGTCCTTCATGGCCGTCGATATCGCACAACTCCTCGCCTTCGCCGTCAAGAGCGGTGCATCGGACCTGCATTTGTCTGCAGGCATGCCGCCCATGATTCGCGTCGACGGCGACGTCAAGCGCATCAACATGCCCGCGCTGGCGCATAAGGACGTCCATGCGCTGGTCTACGACATCATGAACGACAAACAGCGGAAGGCCTTCGAAGAATTCTACGAAACGGACTTCTCCTTCGAAATTCCGCGCCTGTCCCGCTTCCGCGTCAATGCGTTCAACCACAATCGGGGCGCCGGCGCCGTGTTTCGCGCCATTCCCTCGGTGGTGAAGTCGCTGGACGAAATCAATGCGCCCAAGGTCTTCAAGGACCTGTGCATGTTGCCGCGCGGGTTGGTGGTGGTCACCGGGCCGACCGGGTCCGGCAAGTCCACCACGCTCGCGGCGATGATCAACCACATCAACGACAACCGCCCGAACCATATCCTCACCATCGAGGACCCCATCGAGTTCGTGCATGAAAGCCGGCGCAGCCTCATCAATCAGCGCGAAGTGCACCGCGACACCATGGGCTTCGCCGAAGCGCTGCGCTCGGCGCTGCGCGAAGACCCGGACGTCATCCTCGTCGGCGAAATGCGCGACCTGGAGACCATCCGGCTGGCGCTCACGGCGGCCGAAACCGGCCACCTGGTGTTCGGAACCTTGCACACCTCCAGTGCCGCCAAGACCGTCGACCGCATCGTCGACGTGTTCCCGGCGCAGGAAAAAGAGATTGTCCGTTCGATGCTGTCCGAAAGCTTGCGTGGTGTCATTTCGCAGGCCCTGCTGAAGCGCATCGGCGGCGGCCGCATTGCTGCCCACGAAATCATGATCGGCATCCCGGCCATCCGGAACCTCATCCGCGAAGGCAAGATCGCCCAGATGTACAGCAGTATCCAGACGGGGCAGGCCCACGGCATGCAGACGCTGGACCAATGCCTGCAGGGTTTGGTCGAACGCGGCCTCGTCAGCAAGGAAGAGGCCCGCTACAAGGCCCAGAACAAGGACAGCATCTAAGTGGATCGCGACCAGTCCATCCGGTTGATGCAGGACCTGCTGCGGCGCATGGTGTCGCTGAAGGGCAGCGACCTTTTCATTACCTGCGGCTTTCCGCCGGCCATCAAAGTGGACGGCGAAATACGGCCGCAGTCCGAAAAGGGCCTGACCGCGGAGCAGAGTGCCGCGCTCGTGCGTTCCATCATGAACGACCGACAGACGCGCGACTTCGACTCCAGCAAGGAATGCAATTTCGCCATCGCGCCTCCGGGCATCGGGCGGTTCCGCGTCAGCGCCTTCATCCAGCAGACCCACACCGGCTGTGTCATCCGCACCATCAACGCGAAGATTCCCACTCTCGAAGAGTTGCAGTTGCCGCCCATCCTGAAGGATGTGGTCATGTCCAAGCGCGGCTTGTGCATCCTCGTGGGCGGTACCGGCAGTGGCAAGAGCACCACGCTTGCAGCCATGCTCGACTACCGCAACGCCAATTCTCGCGGGCATATCGTCACCATCGAAGATCCCGTGGAGTTCGTGCACCCGCATCGCAACTGCGTCATCACGCACCGCGAAGTGGGCGTGGACACCGACAGTTGGCACGCTGCCCTGAAGAACACGCTCCGCCAAGCACCGGATGTCATTCTCATCGGCGAAATTCGCGACCGCGAAACGATGGAATATGCCATCCAGTTCGCCGAGACCGGGCATCTCGTGCTGGCCACCCTGCATGCGAACAGTTCCAACCAGGCGCTGGACCGCATCATCAACTTCTTCCCCGAAGAGCGCCGCGAGCAGTTGCTCATGGACCTCTCTTTGAACGTTCGTGCGCTCATTTCCCAGCGGCTGGTGCCGCGTGAAGGGGGTGCCGGGCGTATCGCGGCCATGGAAATCATGTTGAACTCGCCGCTGATCTCCGATCTCATCTTCAAGGGCGATGTCGCGCAGATCAAGGAAGTGATGTCCCGCTCCACGCGCATGGGCATGCAGACCTTCGACCAGGCGCTGTTCTCTTTGTACGAGTCCGGCCAGATTTCCTACGAGGATGCACTGCGCAATGCGGACAGCAAGAACGAGCTCCGTCTGCGCGTGAAGTTGGAAAGCCGCCGCGAGGACCATCTGGCGCACGAACAGGCCACGAGCCTGCGTCTGGCGGATGACGGCGACGCCGGCCGGGTACTCTGATGTCGGACCTCGTTCCCGAGTCCACCGCCCAGCGGCTGAATACCCGTCCGCTGTTCGAATTGATGGTCGAACGCCGCGCCTCCGATTTGTTCTTCACCTCCTATGCGCCGGTGAAGGTGAAGATCGAAGGTCAGCTTTTTCCCGTGAATCGGCAGGTGCTGACGCCGGAAATGGTGCAGCAGGCCGCCTATGGGCTCATGACGGCCGAACAAGTGGCCTATTTCGAGCGCGAGCTGGAAATCGACTTCGCCATTTCCGAGCCGGGGCTGGGTCGGTTCCGCGTGGCGCTGTTCCATCAGCGCGGCTATCCGGCCATCGTGCTGCGCTACATCACCGCAGAGATTCCGCGGTTGGAAACGCTCGGCTTGCCTAACGCGCTCGGCGATCTCGTCATGCACAAGCGCGGGTTGGTGCTGATGGTGGGCGCTGCCGGCTCCGGCAAGAGCACCACGCTTGCAGCGATGGTGAACCATCGGAACGAAACGGCGCCGGACCACATCCTCACCATCGAGGACCCCATCGAATTCCTGCACACGAACAAGAAGAGCATCGTCAATCAGCGCGAAGTCGGGCTGGACACGAAGTCCTTCGGGCGCGCCTTGCGCGGCGCCATGCGCGCTGCGCCGGACGTGGTACTCATTGGCGAAATCCGAGATCGCGAGACGATGGAAAGTGCCATTGCGCTCGCGGGTACCGGTCATCTTTGCATCAGCACCCTGCATGCCAACAACACCGCCGAGGCGGTGGAGCGCATCGTCAATCTCTTCCCGCGGGACCAGCATGCGCAGGTGTTTCTGGACCTTTCGCAGTACTTGCGCGCCATCCTCGCGCAGCGACTGGTGCGAGGACAGGAAGGCCGCCGCGTGGCAGCCGTCGAGGTGCTGCTCAACACGCCGCACATCCAGGAACTCATCAAGAAGGGCGACGTGGTGGGTATCAAGGAAGGACTGCGTCACTCCACGGAGCCTGGCATGCAGTCTTTCGACGCGGCGCTGATGATGCTGGTGCGCACGGGCCGGGTGGCGATGGACGAAGCCCTCGCCCACGCAGACTCGCGCAGCGACCTGGAGACCCGCATCAACTTCGGCTGACGACTCGAGGCGTCGCAAACGCGCTGGCCATCGCCAGCGCTTTGCCCAGGGGTGCCGTCTTCAGGCGGCGGGTGGGAACACCGCGCTGGCTTCGAATACCGGGCCATCGACGCAAACGCGCTTCATGGCGGGCCCCGTCGGGGTTTCCACGCGCACTGCGCAGCCGGCACAACCGCCTACCGCGCAGGCCATGTACTCCTCCAGCGATACCTGACACGGCACGTCGAAGCGCTGCGCCACCTTCGCCACGGCTTTCAGCATGGGGGTCGGGCCGCAGGAGAAGATTTCCACTTCCTGCCGTTGTTCGGGCGAAAGGGCGCCAAGCCATTCCGCGGCGAGGTCCGTCACGTAGCCCGCGTAGCAGCCGGCGTAGCCGGCGAGCGTTGCGAGGCGGCTCGGCACGCCCCATTCCTCCAGCAAAGGCATGGCGGCGATGGTGCCGTCGGGGATGCCGGGGACCACGACCGTGGACGGTCGTGCGCGGAACGGGAAGGGAATTTCGGAGCCCATGAGCACCAGTGGCTTCCAAGGTACACCGGCGCGTTGCTGTGCCACCAGCGCCTCGGCGAGGTACACCATGGGCGGGATACCCACACCGCCGCCGACCAGCAGCGTGCGAGGACGCTCGGCATGCGGTGTGAAGCCCTTGCCGATGGGGCCGAGGCTGCTCAGTGTGGCGCCGGGTTTGGCTTCCGCCAATTTGGCGAGGCCTTGCCCGTGCACCTTGTAGAGGATTTCGATCCAGCCGGCGACGGGGTCCACCCGCATCAGCGACAGCGGGCGCCGCATCGGCAGCGAAGGGTCGCAGGTAAGGTGCACGAAGCTGCCGGGAACGGCATGCGCGGCACATTTCGGCGATTCGAGTCGCAGGATGTACTGGTCACCCTCCCAGGCCGTATGCGCCAGCACCTTCGCGTCTTCCACGAAGATGGTGCCGCGGTGCGGTTTGGGGTTGGCCGCAGTGGCAGCCGATGCCTGCTCAGCCATGGGCGAGCCTCCCCTGGGCGATGTGCTCCAGCACGGCCATGCGCACGGCAACGCCGTACGTGACCTGACGCTGGATGACGCTCTGCGGGCCGTCTGCCACGGTGGAGTCGATTTCCACGCCGCGGTTCATGGGGCCGGGATGCAGCACCACGCAGTCGCGTTGGGCGAGGGCGAGGCGGGCCGGGGTCAGGCCCCACTGCGCGTGGTAGTCGGGCACGTCCGGCATGTCCGCTTCGGCCATGCGTTCGCGCTGGATGCGCAGCATCATCACGGCATCCGCGCCGGCCAGACCCTCTTCGAGCGTGGTGCAGCGGCGCGCGCGGTGGAATTCACCGACGGGCGGCAGCAACTGTGCTGGGCCGCACAACCTTAGTTCGCCGATGCCGAGCGTGGTCAGGGCGTGGTAGGCCGAGCGTGCCACCCGCGAATGACGGAGGTCGCCGACGATGGTGACCGTCTTGCCGGCAAAGCCGCCGCAGTGGCGACGGATGGCCAGCGCATCGAGCAGCCCTTGCGTCGGGTGCGACAGGTGAGCCTCGCCCGCGGACAGAATGCTGACGTGGTCTTCGACGTGTCCAGCCACGTATTCGTGTACGCCGGCTTCGGCATCACGGATGACGAAGAGGTCCACGCCCATGGCCTGCAGCGTGTAGATGGTGTCCAGCATGGTTTCGCCCTTCACGCGCGAAGACAACTGGATCTCGAGATTGATGACGTCCGCACCGAGCCGCTTGCCCGCCAGTTCGAACGAGGCGCGGGTCCGGGTGGAAGGTTCGGTGAACAAGTTGCCGACGGTGACGCCGGCCAGTGCGGCGCTGCGCGCGGGCAGACTGCCAGCCGGGCGCAGGAATTCTTCGGCGCGGTCGAGCAACTGCGTCAGCAGGGGCGCCGGCAGGCCTTCCAGCGTGAGCAGGTGGCGCAGGTTTCCGCGAGAGTTGAACTGGGTGAAATGCATCCAGAGGTCCTCAGCCGGCACGGGCCAGCCATTGTTCCAGCAGCACGGCAGCGGCTACCGGGTCGATATCTTCGTGGCGTACTCGCCGCTGGCGCTCGCCACTCGCGCGGCGCTGGCGCAGGCGGTCCTCGGCTTCTTTCGAGGTGAGTTGTTCGTCCAGCAGGTCTACCGGGCGGGTGTACCGCCGGCCGACTTCACTGGCGAAGTCACGCACCAAGGGGGTCAAGGGCCCGTCAAGGCCGGCGGCATTATAGGGAATGCCCACCACGAAGCAGGCGGGGGCCCAGTCGGCCACCAGACGGTCGAGCATTTTCCAGTCCGGCACGCCGCCGCTCACCGCGACGCTGGCCAGGGGGCGGGCCGTGCGGGTGAGGGTGTCACCGTTGGCCACGCCTATCCGGCGCAGACCGAAGTCCAGCGCCATGATGACCTGCGGGGAAGTGGACACCGCCGGCCTAGGCGCGCCCCGCCGTGGGGGCGAGGCGGGAAAGTTCGATGCCGAGCAGGCCGGCAGCCGCGTGCCAGCGTTCCGCGAAGGGGATATCGAACACGAGGCGGTCATC
>JBEGRA010000159.1:0-3910 GCA_041180705.1 Pseudomonadota bacterium
ACCGCCTACGCCGAAGGCTGGGCGCTGTATGCCGAATCGCTGGGCCGCGAACTCGGCATGTTCACGGACCCTTACCAGTGGTTCGGACACCTCGACATGGCGATGCTGCGCGCCGTGCGACTCGTGGTCGATACCGGCCTGCACGCGCTCGGCTGGGAAAGGCAGCGTGCCATCGACTACATGCTGGCGAATACCTCCATGGCGCCACGTGACGTCGCCGTGGAAATCGACCGCTACATCACCTGGCCCGGCCAGGCTTGCGCCTACAAGGCCGGCGAACTGCGCATCCGCGCCCTGCGTGCGCTGGCCGAAAAACAGCAGGGCGCAAAGTTTGACGTGAAGGCCTTCCATGGCCAGGTGCTGGACACCGGCGCCCTGCCCATGGGCGTGCTCGATGCGAAGATACGCCGCTGGCTGGGAGCGCCCTGAACTTGAAACAGAATGTATTCATCGCGGTTCGCGTCGCCGCGCTTGGCTTGCTTTTCCTGCTGTTGCCGCGCTTGGCGCAGGCAGATGAAAACGCCGCTGCGCCGTTGCGTGCCATCGTCGGGGCCAATGTCGTGGACACGCTGGGCGGCCCGCCGGTCCGAGATGCGGTCGTGCTCATTCGCGGCGAGCGCATCGAGGCCGTGGGTACCCGTGCCACCGTCGTCATTCCGGAAGGGACGCGAGTGGTCTCCCTCCCCGGCAAATGGCTGGCTCCAGGCCTCATGAACATGCACGTGCATTTCGGCCTCATCCTGCCGGGCAAGATGATGGAGGACGCCGCCAACGAAACCGACGGCGGCCTGGCGCTGCGCATGGCCGTAAACGCGCGGCGCTCCTTGCTGGCCGGCACCACCACCGTGCGTACGCCCGGCGAAGACAAGGACGCCGTGTTCGCACTCAAGAGCTCCATCGACCGCGGCGAGCACCTCGGTCCGCGTATCTTCCCCGCCGGCAGACCCATCGTTCCCACGGGTGGCCATAGTGCCGAGCCCGTGCTTGACGGCATTGATGGGCCGGACGCCGTGCGCAAAGAAGCACGACGACAGATCCTGCTCGGGGCGAAGTGGCTGAAGATCATGATTTCGCGTGGCATCGCCAGTACCGGCGAGATGCGCGCTTCCGACATGACCCTCGAGGAGATGAAGGCCGCCACGGATGTGGCGCACCGCCAGGGCGTGAAGGTTTCGGCCCACACGGGCTCGCCGCAAGCGACGCTCGAAGCCCTCGAAGCCGGGGTCGACAGTTTCGAGCACGGCTATTTCCTGAACGAAGACGTGTTCCGCAAGATGAAAGCCGCCGGGGCCTGGTACGTGCCGACCATCGTCGTCAGTCAGGCCGGTGCCATGGAATTTTTCCGCAAGATCCAATCACCGCCGTTCTATCTGGCGCGCGTGAAGATGGTAGGCAAGGCGCACTGGGCGGCCTTGCAGACGGCCATCCGCCTCAACGTGAACATCGCCATGGGCAGCGACCAGTTCCCTTACGAGCCGAACGAAGGCACTTCTGCATCCGTCCGCGAAACCGAGCTTTACCATGAGGCCGGCATGACCTCGCTGCAGGCCTTGCAAGCCGCCACCGTGAACGCGGCGCGGATGCTGGGGGCCGAACAAGACCTCGGCAGCATCACGCCCGGCAAATATGCCGATCTCATCGCGCTGGATGCCGACCCCACGCAGGACATCCGCGCACTGCGCACCATCCACTGGGTGATGAAGGGCGGGCAGGTTTTCCGCGACGATGCCAACCCTTTGGCCGTGGACGTGCTGCCGTGACGGTGCGCAGACCGCACCGTTGGTTGCTGCTGGTGCCATTCGTTTGGCAGGCCGCGCTGGTCCCTTGGTCCAATGGCGTGCAGTGGCGTCCACTGGGTCTGCCATTTCCCATGGCCTGGCAGATGGCCGGCATCCTCGTCACCTCGGCCGTCCTCTGGGTGGTGTATCGCCGCGACCAGGTGGCAGCGCAGCTCGAAAACGCTGCTGCCAATGGCAGCAAGGCAGACTCATGATCGTTTCTCTTTGCCTCGCCATCGTTCTCGGCACCGTGGCCGGCGCGCTTCTTTATGGCATGCGTCAGCAGCGGCATGGCGAAACTGCCATGACGGAATGGGCCGTCGGCGGGCGGCGCTTCGGTAGTTGGATCTTCTGGTTCGTCAGCGCCGGCGAGATCTACACGACCTTCGCGGTTCTCGGCATCTCCGGCTATGCCTGGGCTTTCGGCGCGCCGGCCTACATCGCTTTCACGTCCGTCTCTCTCGCCTGCACGCTCGGCTACTTGCTCATGCCGCGCATCTGGGCTGCCGGTCGCGAACACGGCCTGGTGACGCAGGCGGACTGGTTCGCCGCGCACTACCGCGCCCCTTGGCTCGGTGTCGTGGTGGCGTTGGCAGGAATCGCGGCGCTGCTCATCTACGTGCAGATCCAGCTCACCGCTCTTTCGCTGGTGTTCAAGCTGTTGCTCGGTGGCACGCTTGCACCATTTTCCGCTGCACTGCTCGCGGCCGGCACCATGCTTGCTTTCGTCTATGTGGCCGGACTGCGCTCGGCCGCGTTTGCCGCCGGCGTGAAAGATGTGCTGATGCTCGTGCTGGTGGTCGTGCTAAGTATCGGCGTCGCCGAGCGCGTGGGCGCAGGCTCCATGCTCGATGTCTATCGCCGCGTACAGGAAGCCCATCCAGGCATCGGCGTGTTCCCGGGGCTTCAGCCCGAGGCCGGTCTCGGTACTGCTTGGCTGGTCACTGCGGCTTTGAACGTCGCCTTGGGAACGTGGATTTTCCCTCACATGTTCCAACTGAGCTTCGCGGCACGCAGCGCCGACGCCATTCGCCGCAACGCCATCTGGCAGCCCCTTTATTCGCTGTCGTATTTCTTCATCCTGCTGCTGGGCTTCGGTGCCTTGCTCGCGGGGACGCAGCCAGAGGGCGGTAACTTGAACGCCGTGCTGCTCACGTTCGTGGCGGCGCATTACCCGGCGTGGGTACTGGGCTTGCTGGCCGGCACCGTCTGCCTGCTTGCGCTCGTGCCCGGCTCCATCCTGCTGCTCACGTCCGCTTCGCTGTTCGGGCGCAACGTGCTGCTGCCGCTGCGCCCCGCACTGCGCGACGGTCAGGTACTGTGGGCTTCGCGTGTCGCCATGGTGGGGTTCGCTGGTATCGCCGTGTGGCTGACGCTCACCTCGAACCAGTCGCTGGTGGCCATCGGACTCAAGGCTTACGGTGCCATCGGCATGCTCGCGCCTGGCGTGTTCCTCGGCTTCTACTGGCCACGCACCAAGGCGTTGGGCGTGCTGGCCGGTCTTGTCGCCGGCTACGCCGCACTGCTGTTGCCGGCCGCCACCACGCTCTGGGCGCAGTGGTTTCCGGGCTGGGACGCCGCACTCGTCGCGATGGGCGTGAACGCGCTGGTAGTTGTCGCCGTCAGCGCTGTGCTGCGCCAGAACCCGGCGTAGACGGCGTTCTGGCGGCGGCCTCTTCCGTCGCCACCCAGCCGTTAACGCTTTCGGTCACTGCCCACAACGGCACGAAACCGTTTTCCAGCACGGCCGTATGGAAGCGCTTCAAATCGAAGCGCGTGCCCAACCGTGCCCGCGCTTCTTCGCGTACCGACAGAAAATGCTGCATGCCCACCATGAACGAAGTGGCCTGACCCGGCACCGCGAGATAACGGTCGACGGCGCCCTCGTTGGTGACATGCGGGCTCGGCGTGTTTTCGTCGAGCCAGGCAATGGCCTGTTCACGCGTCCAGCGCTTGTAGTGCAGCCCGCTGTCCACCACCAATCGGCTGGCCCGCCATAGCTCTGCGGCCAGACGGCCGAAGTCCGAATAGGGATCCTGATAGAAACCCATCTCTTTGCCCAGGCGCTCTGCATAGAGCGCCCAACCCTCCACGAACGCGGAGTTCTCCCAGTAGCGCTCCACCTTCCGCAA
>JBEGRA010000160.1:0-3319 GCA_041180705.1 Pseudomonadota bacterium
CCACACCCGCCAGCCCCACCAGCAGCCACGTGGACGGCACCAGCGGACTGAGCAGATGGAAGGGCTGGCCCACCAGCGCCGCGCGCGCCATCGCCACCGGCTCGATGCCATAGGCGGCGCCCGCCTTGGCCAGCACGGGCAACATGCCGTAGTAGAACGCGTCGTTTGAAAGGAAGAAGGTGAGCGGCAGGCTGGCCGCTGCCGTGAGAGGGGCCAAGGCACCGCCCAAACTCGGCGGCACGGCCTGCAGCGCCGTGGCAGACATGGCATCCAGCATACCGGTGCCGCCGAGTACGCCCGTGAAAGCCCCCGCCGCGAAAATGAGCCCCGCTACCGCGAGCGCATTAGGCGCATGCGCTGCCACACGGGCGCGCTGTTCATCCACCTGCGGGTAGTTCAGCAAGGCCGCCACACCGAAAGCCAGCATGAACAGCACCGGCAAAGGCATCCACTCCATCACGAGCCCGCACAGCAAGAGCGAAGTGAGCACGGCATTGGCCAGCAGACGGCCTGGACGCTGTGTGGTGAATTCCTCGAGGCCAGGCTCGAGCGGCGCCAATTCGACGACTCCGACCCGCTGCCGCTCGCGCAGCCCGACGAAGTAGGCCAACGCCAGCACACCGGCAAGGCCCGCAGCCATCAAAGGCCACATCAGCCGGAAGACCTCACCCGTCTCCAGATGCAAGGCCGTGGCCGCGCGCGCCAACGGGCCACCCCATGGCGTGAGGTTCATGACGCCGGAGGTGAGCATGGTGAGCGAGGTGAGTTCCAGCGCGTCCAGACGCAGCCGTCGATAAAGCGGCAGCAGGGCCGCCGTGACGATCATGTAGGTCGTGCTGCCATCACCGTCGAGCGAAACCACCGCGGCCAGTAGTACCGTGCCGCCTACCACTCGCAACGGGTCACCCCCGACACGCGCCAGCATCCAGCGCACCAAGGGGTCGAACAGCCCGGCATCGATCATCAAGCCGAAATACAGAATGGCGAAGAGCAACATGATGCCGGTGGGCGCCAGCTTCACCACGCCCGCCAGCAACAGCGGCCCGAGTGCCGCCACGGATACGCCCATGGCGAGCGCGAATGCCACCGGCACCACGACCAACGCTACCAGCGGCGACAGCCAGCGGCGCATGATGGCGAGCATGAACAGCGCCACCATGCCGAACCCTGCGATGGCCAGCCACGGCGCTGCCGCCACGGGCGTCATGCCGCGAGCTGCCGTTCCAGACGCTCCCGCAGCGCTTCCGGCCAAGGCATGGATTTGCGTTCCTTCAGGTCGAAGCACACCGACTTGATACGCGCCTTGGCCGCCACGACACCGGCAGTGTCGTTATGCATGGTGTACTCGACGACGATGGACGCGCGCCCCAGCGATACCACCTGCGCCGTCACCGACAGCACGCTGTTCACTTTCACTTCGGCCAGGTATTCCAACTCCAGCTTCACGTCCGCCCAGCTGTAGCCGGCCGCGACGCCCTCGACCATCGAAAACCCGAAGTGCAGCATGGCGCCCGTGCTCGCATCGTCGAAGATGCGGCTGTAGAACGGCGAGTTCAAATGTCCAAGGGAATCGCATTCCCAAAGATGGGCCACCCCACGGTAGCAAGCGTGCGCGGTCGGCGTGGTCATGGAAACCTCCTGCAGGGACCCCCAAGATTACGGCATCATCCAGTCCATGGAACTTCTTCTCTCCCGTCGCCGCACTTTGCAGGCGCTTGCCGCCGCCACCGCCCTGCCTTGCCTGCCGGGCTTGGCCTGGGCCGATGAACCTGCCACGGCTTCCGCAAGCCTGCGCCGCCTCATCGCCGCGAGCGAGGCGGCCAGTGCAGCCCTTGAGGCCCTGCCACGCTCCGCTCCTGCCGCGGGTGCTGCGGCCTTCACGGACCCACTGGGCGAGCGGTATTTCAGTTCCGTGGAAGCCAACGCCCGGCGGGACCTGGCCGGCCTCGGCAGTATCGACCGCGCCGCGCTGTCGGCCACGGAACAAGTAGCCTTCGAGGTACTGGATTACAACGCGCGAACCACCACGCGCCGCTACGAGACCGGTCTGGCTGAAATGGCCCGGTGGGTACCACTGGACGCCACCGGCGGGCTGCAAGTGGAATTCCCGGACTACGTCTCCGGTGCCGGCGCGCCATTTGCCAACCTGCACGACTACACCATCGGCCTCGAACGGCTGCACGGGTTCGCGGGCTACCTGAACACACTCGTGATGCGACTGGAACAGGGCCGAAAGCTCGGTTACCTGCAGCCCAAGGTGGTGGTTGCGAAGGTCATCGGCCAGTTGGAAGCCATGCTGGCACTACCGGCAGCAGAGACTCCCTTCATGGTCGCCTTCAAGCGCTTTCCGGCCACCGTGGAAGCAAACGCGCAGCGACGCCTTGCCGCGGCCTGCGAACGTCTGGTCGCGCGTGAAGTGCTGCCGGCCTACCGACGGCTCGCGGTGTACCTGAAGAGAACCTACCTGCCCCTGGCGCTGGATGCTCCGGGACGCTGTGCGCTGAAAGAGGGCGAACGCCTTTACGCTTCCGAACTGCAGTTCCACACCACCACCACCGCGAACGCGGCGGAACTGCACGCCACGGGGCTCGCCGAAGTGGCGCGCTACCGGGCAGGCATGGAAGAGGTACGCGCACAGGTGGGGTTCAAGGGTGACCTCGCCGCGTTCTTCGATTTCATCCGCAAGGACCCGCAGTTCTACTACACGCGCCCGGAAGACCTGCTGAAGAAATTCGCCGAAATAGAACAGCGCATCTGGGCCGGCATGCCGCGGCTGTTCGCGCGCAAGCCCGCTTCGCCCTTCGAGGTACGTCCGCTTCCCGCGCTGGGTGCGCAACGCGGCACCGGCTATTACCGCCCCGGCCCACCTGACGGCAAATCGCCGGGGGTGCTGTGGTTCAACATGGCCATGCTCGATACGCGCCCCATTCCAACACTGGAAACGCTCACGCTGCACGAAGGCATCCCGGGCCACCACTACCAGATCAACCTCGTACTGGAAGATGCGACGCTGCCGGACAACCTGCGTTTCGGTGGACTGACGGCCTATGCGGAAGGCTGGGCACTCTACGCCGAGTCTTTGGGACGAGAGCTCGGCATGTTCACCGACCCTTACCAATGGTTCGGGCATCTGGACATGGCCATGCTCCGCGCCGTGCGACTCGTGGTGGATACCGGCATCCATGCCCTCGGCTGGGAAAGGCAGCGTGCCATCGACTACATGCTGGCAAACACCTCCATGGCACCACGTGACGTCGCCGTGGAAATCGACCGCTACATCACCTGGCCAGGCCAGGCTTGCGCCTACAAGGCCGGCGAA
>JBEGRA010000161.1:0-2830 GCA_041180705.1 Pseudomonadota bacterium
ACAGCACGTCGATCGTGGCATCGCCGCGGTCGAGATAAAGACGATGGTTGCGCAGCTTCCGCCAGCGCGGTTCCAACCACGCGGCGAAGGCGGCCGCCATGCCCTGCACTTCGGCGGCCGGTCGCAGGGCCAGCGAAGTGGGCACCCCCGCAGGCCAGTGGGTGGACAGGCAGGCGGCGCCACCGAAGACCTCCGGGTATTCGCCCAGCGCGTAAAACGAGATGAGACCTCCCATGCTGGAGCCCATGATGTGCGTATGCGCCGGCCCGGTGGCGGTGCGGAAAGTGGTTTCCACCCACGGCTTCAATTCTTCGACGATGAAGCGCAGGTAGCCGTCGGACAAAGGCTCGCCGCCATGGCTGGACTTCACGAAGGCCCGTTGCTCTTCCGGCAGATGTTCCCAGACCCCGTGGGGCATGTATTCGCGGAAGCGCAGGGGCGTGTTGCCGATACCCACTACCAGCGTGGGCGGCAAGCTGCCCGCAAGGCGCACAAGCGTTTCATCCACGCCCCACTCTTTCCCGCCGAATGCCGCGCCGGGCTCGAAAAGGTTGCCGCCGTCGTGCATGTACAGCACATCGTGCGGCGGCCCTTCGGGGGTGTGGCTGGGAGGTAACCAGATCCACCAGTCTCGTGGCGCGGAGAACGCGGAACGCTTGCCCGCATAGTGCAGCAAGCGCCCGCCGCTGACGGCGTGTTCTTCCGCTTCGGTGGCCAAGCCGTGGCCCGCCAACGCACCCAGCGCGAACGCGAAACCCGCTTGCAGGGCGCGACGCCGGTTCATGTTGCCAGCCGCGCGTAATAGACGCCGTGCGGCGGCAGCACCAGACGCGTGCCTTCCAGTACGCCTTCCGGCAAGCCATGGCCGGAGACCGCCGTGGCTCTTTGCAGGGCCGGCGCTTCGAGGGTGGCCGGTGCGGCGGACAGGTTGAACGCCACCCACCAGCGCACGCCGTCCAGCGCGCGCGTGAAGGCGAGCACGGCGGCGTCATCGTGTTCGAAGTGCAGTTCTCCCCAGCGCAGGATGGGGTGCTGGTTGCGCCAGCGCAGGAATTTGCGGAAGGCATTCAGCGGTGACTGCGGCTGCGCTTCCTGTGCTGCCACGGATTGCGCGAGATGCTGTGACGGCACTGGCAGCCAGGGTTTCGCCTGTGTGAAGCCGCCGTGCGCCATGTCGTTCCACGGCATGGGCGTGCGGCAGCCATCGCGCCCCTTGAAAGCGGGCCAGAAGGCGATGCCATAGGGGTCTCGCAGCAGTTCGAATGGCACTTCCGCTTCGCCGAGCCCGAGTTCTTCGCCCTGGTAAAGGCAGATGGAACCGCGCAGCGAGGCGATGAGCGCCGACAACTGCGTGGGTAGATGCGCCGGCGCCCCGGCATAGCCCCAACGGCTCGCCACGCGTTCCACGTCATGGTTGGAGATGGCCCAGCACGGCCAGCCGGTCTCCAGCGCCGTGCACATCTGCTCCACGTGCGCGCGAATGTGGCGCGGCGAGCTGTCCTTGCCCAGCAGGGCGAAGCTGTAGGCCATGTGCAGTCGGCCCGGCGCGGTGTATTCCGCCGTGGCGGCAACCGTGTCTTCGCTCGAGAGCTCACCGAGCGTCACGGTGCCCGGGTATTCATCCAGCAGGGCGCGCAGCTGTTCCAGGAACGGCAGGCATTCCGGGCGAGTGTTGTCGTAGTGGTGGAATTGGTAGGCGTACGGGTTGTCCGCCGTGTAGCCGCCACCACCGCGCTGGGTGGCGGGCTTGGGCGGGTTGTCGCGGAGCAGTGGGTCGTGGAAGCAGAAGTTGATGGCGTCGAGGCGCACGCCATCCACGCCGCGTTCCAACCAGAAGCGCAGATTGTCCAGTACGGCTTGCTGCACTTCCGGATGATGGAAGTTCAGATCCGGCTGTTCCACAAGGAAGTTGTGCAGGTAGTACTGGCCGCGGCGCGGCTCCCACTGCCAGGCCACGCCACCGAAGATGGACAGCCAGTTGTTCGGCGGCCCGCCGTCGGGGCGCGCATCGGCCCAGACATACCAGTCCGCCTTGGCGTTGGTGCGGTTCTGGCGGCTTTCGCGAAACCAGGCATGGTCGATGGAGGTGTGACTCAGCACCTGATCGATCATGACGCGAAGGCCCGCGGCATGCGCCTTGGCCACGAGCTGGTCGAAGTCCGCCATCGCGCCGAACATGGGGTCCACGTCGCGGTAGTCCGCGATGTCGTAGCCGAAGTCGCGCATGGGCGAACGGAAGAACGGCGAGATCCAGAGGGCGTCGACGCCGAGGCTGGCCAGGTAGTCCATGCGCTCGACGATGCCGGGCAAGTCGCCGATGCCATCGCCGTTGCTGTCCTGGAAGCTGCGCGGGTAAATCTGGTAGATGACGGCGCCGCGCCACCAGGCTTGCGCCTCCGCCGGTTGTGCCAGCGGGAGACGGTTGTTCAGCATCTGCGCTGGAACCATGTTGCGAATACCCCCCTTCTTTCCAGCTTGCCGACTGTCCGCCCTTCTCGCCAAGCGAGCGCATACGTATTCATATTCCCCTTGAAGCGGCGCGGGTCTAAGGTTCGGCCTGCTTTATTCCGGCAGCCACGACCATTGAAGTCGTGGCGCTGGAGCAACAGCGAGGGGGTTGTTTTGGCGCGCTGCCCGAAGGCAGTGGTGTGCCGCGGTTCCCCTCGTGTTGGTTGACGGTTTCCACCAGATTCACCAGCAACGTTCTCTAGAGAGGGGCATCCAAGTGAAGACGTCCAAGAAGCTGAAGAAGGCCGCCGCCGAAACCGGCATGGCCCGTACCGCCACGGCCGGCTGGGCCGTCTTCCTGATGGCGACCGCTGGCGTGGCC
>JBEGRA010000162.1:0-3232 GCA_041180705.1 Pseudomonadota bacterium
GGCTCCGGCTCTACGGTGAGAGCCGCGGAGGATGGGGCCGGCAGGCCCGCAATTCAAGGACACTCTGCGCGCTTCACCCCCCGCGGAGCGCAGAACCGAGCAATTTGGCCGTGATGTCGACGATGGGAATGACCCTTTCGTAAGCCATGCGGGTGGGGCCGATGACCCCGAGAACGCCGACCACCTGGTTGTCGACGGAATACGGGGCGGTCACCAGGCTCAGGTCGTCCAGCAACCCGTAGCCGCTTTCCTGCCCGATGAAAATCTGCACACCTTCGGCGTGGACGCACTGGTCCAGCAGGTGGAGCAGGTCGCGCTTTTCGTTGAAAGCCTCGAACAGCCGCCGCAGGCGGTCCACGTTGGACAGGCCACCATGGCCCATCAGGTTCGTTTCACCAGCCACGAGCATGTCCACCTCGGGGCTGGCGGCACGTACGGGCTCGAACACCTGCTGGGCCATGGAAATGGCGTCCTGCATCATCTGGTTCATGGTGGCGCGGGTGTCCTGCAAATCGCGCAAAAGCGCGTCACGGACGTGCAGAACTTCCCGGCCGCGGAACTGCTCGTTCAGCCACGCGGCGGCTCGCCGCAATTCTTCCGAACTGAAGCGGCGTTCCACCTGCAGGATGCGGTTCTGCACCTCGGTGCCATTGACCACCAGCACCGCCAGAACGCGGTTCTCCGAAAGCGGCAGGAATTCGATTTGACTGACCGACATGTGGGCCGGCCGCGGCAGCGTGACCACCCCTGCCATCCGCGTGAGATGGGAGAGCATCTGCGAAGCGGTCGCCACGAGCGATTTCGGCGCATCGAGCCCCGGTTGCAGTCGGCGCCCGAGCTCAGCCGCCTCCGGAACCGCTTCAGCCATGGCGACACCGCCACCGTGGCGCATGAGCGCATTCACGAAAAAGCGGTAGCCCTTGTCCGTGGGAACGCGGCCAGCGGAGGTATGGGGCGAAGCCACGAACCCCAGATCTTCGAGATCCGCCATGACATTGCGGATGGTGGCGCTGCTGATGGTGAGCCCGGACTCACGGGACAAAGTACGGGACCCGACGGGTTCGCCGTCGCGGATATAGCTTTCCACCAGCACCCGCAGCAGGTGCCGGGACCGCTCATTCAGCTCGTCGCTTCCTTCCGTTCGCATGGGACTCGAAACCCCGGCAGCAATTCACCAACTACCCCAGCATTTTCCATCATACCGCGAAGGAATGCGCTGTCCCGCATGGCATCGCCGCATGATATAAGTTTCTCGAAGCGCGGCCGGGTTCAGGCAGCGTCATTGCAGGTTGCCCGCGTGTTCCAGACCATCGCCCTGGTGGGCCGTGCCGACGACGAACGCATCACCACGCTGGTGGCGGATATCGCCAGCCATTTGCACGCCCGTGGGCGTGAAGTCCTCATGGACCCGGCGCTCGCCCAGGGCCTGCCCGACTACGTTCACCGCGTCCCCGAGGCCCACTTCGCCGACCGGGCAGAACTGCTGCTGGCGGTGGGCGGCGATGGCACCCTCCTCCATGCCGCTCGCCTGGCGCTTGCCGCGCCAGACCCCTGCCCCGTGCTCGGCGTGAACCGCGGCCGCCTCGGGTTCCTGGCGGACATCCGCCCCGGCGAAATGGCGGACCGCCTGGACGAAGTGCTCCGTGGCGAATTCGAACGCGACGAGCGCCGTCTGCTGGAGGCCCGCCTGGAAACCCCGGGAACCCCGGCCCGCTCCATGCTCGCCTTGAACGACGTGGTGCTGCAGAACGACCAGCCCGGCCGCATGCTCGACCTCGAATCGTCGGTGGACGGGCGCTACGTGAATACCCACGGCGGTGACGGTCTCATCGTTGCCACGGCCACGGGCTCCACCGCATATGCACTTTCGTGTGGCGGCCCCATCCTGCAGCCGGATCTCGACGTCATCGTCGTTGTCCCCATCTGCCCGCACACGCTCAGCGACCGCCCCTTGGTGCTGCGTCGCGAATCCCGCGTTGAAGTACGGCTGGTGCCGCGTACCCGCGCTCGGGCGGTCGTCGTATGCGACGGCGTTACCCTCGGCGACATGGTGCCAGGGGGCCTGCTCACCGTTGGCCCGTCCTCCGCCAGGCTGGTGCTGCTCCACCCGCCGGGCCACGACTATTTCCGCGTACTGCGCTCCAAGCTCCATTGGGGCCGCGGTGCCCATGCTACGCCTTCGTCAGGCTCCCCGGACTAGCTTCCGCCCATGCTTACCCATCTCTCCATCCGCGACTTCGCCATCATCGATGCCGTCGACCTCGAACTGCGTGGCGGTCTCACCGCGCTCACGGGCGAAACCGGCGCCGGCAAATCCATCCTGGTCGACGCCGTCATGCTCGCCATCGGCGGGCGCGCTACCGCCGACGTGGTCCGCCACGGCGCCGAACGGGCGGAAGTCACCGCCACCTTCGATCCGCGCGGCATGGAAGGGGTCGCGGAATGGCTGGAAGCCCAATCCATCCCCGCAGATGACGAACTGCTGCTGCGACGTGTCGTCGGCCTGGAGGGCCGTTCGCGCGTTTGGGTGAATGGGCAACTCCTGCCCTTGAGCGCCGTACGCGAACTCGGCCAACTGCTCATCGATATTCATGGCCAGCAGGAGTTCCTCTCGCTCATGCGCCGCGACGCACAACGCGGCCTGCTGGATGCGCACGGCGAGCACGCGGCCCTGTTGGCCCCGGTGGCGCGCCTTGCCAAAGAGCATCGCGCGCTCGCCGCGGAAGCCGCGGCACTTCGCGCGGCGGCTGCCGAACGAGATTCCCGCCTCGAACTGCTGCGCTACCAGGTGCGCGAACTGGAGGGGCTCGGGCTGAAGCCCGACGAGGTGCCCGAACTGCTGGCGGAACACGCCCGCCTGGCCAACCGCTCACGGCTGGCCGAAGCCGTGCAGGCCGCGCTGGCGCTCACCTACGAAGGCGACAATCATGACGCCCATGCTCTGGCAAGCCGAGCATTGGGGCAGGTACGCGGCGTCAGCGAATTCGACACGCGCCTGCAACCGGTGGAAGGTCTGCTCGCGGAAGCACTCATCCAGTTGAAGGAAGCCGGCGCCGCGCTGTCCGGTTACCTCGACACCCTCGAGGTAGACCCGAGGCGTCAGGCTTATGTGGAAGCCCGCATCGGCTCCATCGACGAACTGGCCCGCAAGCATCGCCTGCCCGCCGAGGAACTGCCCGCACAGTTGACAACCCTGCAAGCCGAGTTGGCTCGCCTCGAAAACGCCGAAACC
>JBEGRA010000163.1:0-3292 GCA_041180705.1 Pseudomonadota bacterium
CCACCGTCACATGTTTGCGCGCCAACTGGCAAACCCGATAAGTCGGCAGCGCGGAGCTATCCGCAAATGGTTCGTCGTAGGCCCGCACCAGCGTGTCGACCAGGTCGAAATCGTCGCTGTCGACCTGCTCCACGTGGTGGTTCGTACCGAAGCGCTTTGCGATGGCGTCGGCATAGGTGCTTTCGTTGAAGCGCGGGTCACCGAAGGAAATGGAGCAGGTTTCCACGGGACCTTCCTGCAGGCCGGCCATGCTGGCCACCACCGCGCTGGAGTCGACGCCACCGGAGAGGAAGGCCCCCAGCGGCACTTCCGACACGAGGCGAAGTTTCACCGCCTCGCGAAAGCGCTCCTGCAATTCGGGCACCGCCGCTTCGAGGGTACGCACGCCATTCGGGGCGAACGACGGTTGCCAGTATTCACGCAGCCGAGGCGTGCCGCCCATCTGCAGTGTCATGGTGTGTGCGGGGGGCAACTTGTGCACACCCGCATAAATGGTGCGCGGTTCTGGCACGTAGCCGAAGGCCAGATAATCCTCGACGGCGGCCGAATCCAGACGCCGGGCCTGCCCGGGGCGAACCACCAGCGATTTCAGCTCGGAAGCAAACGCGAACCAACCATCTTCGCCAATCGTCCAATAAAGCGGCTTCTCGCCAAAGCGGTCACGGGCCAGGAAAAGCGTGCGCTGGTTACGGTCCCAAAGGCAGAAGGCAAACATGCCGTTGAATTCGCGGACACAGGCTTCGCCCCACTCCTCCCAGGCATGCACGATCACTTCCGTATCGGAACGAGTACGGAACACGTGGCCGGCCGCTTCGAGACGGGGGATGAGGCTGCGGTAGTTGTAGATCTCGCCATTGAAGACCACGACAACGCTGTGGTCTTCGTTCCACAGCGGCTGCTGGCCAGTGGCGAGGTCGATGATCGACAAGCGCCGATGCCCGAGCCCGACGCCGGGTTCGGTATGCTGCCCGCCTTCGTCGGGTCCGCGATGGAACTGGACCGCGTTCATCCGACCGAGGACGTCCACGTCCACGGCACGCTGCTCACGCGTGTCGAACAACCCCACGATGCCGCACATGTCTCATTGTTTCCCGGCGCACTGGCGTGCGTAGATCGCCGCATACGCCTGCTGCATGGCGGCAAAGCTGTAACGGGCCATCACTGCGGCCCGTCCGGCCTCGCCATGCTGCTGGCGCAGGGTGGGAGTTTCAACATAATCCTCGAGAGCGTCCGCGAATCGGTTCACATCTCCAGCCGGCACCAGCGTCCCCGTGGCGCCGGAAGTGACGACTTCGGGGTTTCCACCCACGGCGCAGGCCACCACTGGCAGCCCGGAGGCCATGGCTTCCAGCAATGTATAGGACGTGCCTTCGTTCATCGAAGCCAGGGCAAACACGCGAAACTGCGGCAGGAGCGCCGGAATATCGTTCCGCGCCCCCGGCAGCCACACCGTGTCTGCCACACCGGCGGCCACCGCCGCCGCCTCCAGCTTGGCGCGTTCCGGCCCCTCGCCTATCCAAGCCAACCAAAGCGGTGCTGCCCCCGCCGGTCGCCGACGCAGCAAGGCGACATAAGCTTCGAGCAAGGCGAGGGGCGCTTTCACGGGGTCCAAACGCGCCACGCAACCAATGACGATGGCGTCAGACGACCAAGGGACTTCGACGCCCGGTACCGTCTTCGGCGAGAACCGCGTGGTATCCACACCGTTCGGCACCTGGACGACCTTGTCGGCCGACAGACCGATGAAGCCGCGCAACCAGACGGCAATGTCGCGGGAAACGGCAATATAGGTGCCCACCACCGGATCGCAGCAGCGCCGCAGCCAACGGTGCCGCGGGTTTCGTCCCTGCGGATCCGTGGCCAGCCAGCCGTGCTCGCTGTGTACCCTGCCCTTCACCCCCGCCAAAGCGGCAATCCACTGCGTCTCCAACGCCGCCAGATTATTGGTATGCACGATGGCCGGACGCAGCTGGCGGAACAGGCGCCACAGTCTCGGGTACAGACTCAACCCCAATCCCGGCGGCTTATGCAACTCGTGAATGGGAACATCGGACCGCTGCAGCCGCTCGCGGAACGCGGAGGCCCGGGTAAGGCAAACGATCGCGTGGCGGTACTGTTCGCCGAGCGGGCTGTTGATGAGGTTGACCAGCCCGTTTTCGAGCCCGCCTACGCCCAACGAATAGACCACGTGGACGATAAGTGGCTTGGTCACGCCCGGCCCTGCGCTTCGCCAGCCTCCGGCATTGGGCCAGACACCAATCGCAGGAAATACGCCAATTGCGGCTCCCAACCGAACTGCTCTGCAACGAACTCGCGCAAAGCCGGCGCATTGCCGCCCTTGCCTAGCGCGGCCAACACCGCTGCTGCAACTTCGGCAGCGCTTTCGCCCACGCCGAGACCGGCCGCGTGTACTGTGCCCAGCCCCTGGAGCGCCGCGGGCGTGGCGACCAGCGGTCGTGCCATGCCCATGGCTTCCAGCACCTTGTTCTGCACTCCACGCGCCACGCGAAGCGGTGCCACCGCCACGGCGGCATGAGCGAGATAAGGCCGAACGTCCGCCACGCGGCCCGTTACCACGACGTCATCGGATGCCAACTGTTGCACCGCCGCCGTCGGGTTCGACCCCACGATCCAGAAGCGCGCCGCCGGCTCCGCAGCGCGGACGCGCGGCAGCACTTCTTCTGCGAACCACGACACTGCGTCCGCATTGGCCCAGTAGTCCATGGCCCCGGTAAACACCAAGGCCTTTTCGCCTGAAGCAAACGGCGAAGGCTGTACTGTCACCGCCGAATCGCCTGGGTTCCAATAAGCGAGATCAACGCCATTGCGCACCACTTCCACCGCATCACGCGGACACCCCACCACGCGAGCGAGCAGGTCCGCCTCGGCGTCCGAGATGACGATGGTGGCAGCGCAAGCCTGCACGGTCTTGCGCTCCAATGCGGCGAGCGTACGGGCTTCACGCGCGTAGACGAGGCGGGCCGGCAACCCCTTCAAACCATGGCGACCGGCGGCGTATTGCGCCCACTTGTCGGAGTCCACGTCGCACAGGTCCGTCACCACCCGCACATGCGCAGGCAGCCCGAAGGTGTAGGGCATCATCGAAGACGAAAACACGACAATGCGGTCAACCTTGCCGGCGGCAACGAGCGAACGCACCCAACGGTGCAGCACTGGGTCGTGGTAATAGCCCTGGCTGAGGGAACGGCCCAGCAGTGCACCGAGAGCGGCACGGGCCAGCGCCACCGGCTTGCGCAGTGGGCGCAAGCAGGTCTCCGCACACCATTCACGC
>JBEGRA010000164.1:0-12157 GCA_041180705.1 Pseudomonadota bacterium
GCGGCGAAAACCGCGGCGGCCACCGGCGCCATGACCAGCGCCACCGCCAACACTGCTCGACGCAAACCCATCGGTATAATCATGGCGTGACATCCTCTGTTTCCCGGCTACTTTAGCGGAGCCTGCCCATGTCCATGGACGTGATCGACTACCAAATCTTCGGCGACGACATCCAGTTCGTCGAAATCGAACTGGACCCGGGCGAAGCCGCCATCGGTGAAGCCGGTGCCATGATGATGATGCAGGATGGCATCCAGATGGATACCGTCTTCGGCGACGGTTCCTCGCAAGCCGCGCAGGGCGGCCTGTTCGGCAAGCTGATGGGCGCCGGCAAGCGGTTGCTTACCGGCGAGAGCCTGTTCACCACCATTTTCCACAACGAAGGCGTCGGCAAGCGCCGCGTGGCCTTCGCTGCGCCCTACCCCGGCCAGATTGTCCCCGTGTCGCTGCGCGAGGTGGGCGGTTCGCTCATCTGCCAGAAGGACAGCTTCCTGTGTGCGGCGCGCGGCGTATCGCTCGGCATCGCCTTCAATCGCAAGATCGGCACGGGCCTGTTCGGCGGCGAAGGCTTCATCATGCAGAAGCTGGAGGGCGACGGCATGGTGTTCGTGCACGCCGGTGGCACGCTGGCGGTACGCGACCTCGCACCCGGCGAGACGCTCCGCATCGACACGGGCTGCGTGGCGGCGTTCCAGCCCAGCGTCGACTTCGACATCCAGTATGTCGGCAAGCTGAAGAGCGCCCTGTTCAGCGGCGAAGGCTTGTTCTTTGCCACGCTGCGCGGCCCGGGCCGCGTGTGGGTACAGTCGCTGCCGTTCTCGCGCCTCGCCAATCGCATCATCCAGTCGGCCCCCGCTGCTGGCGGGCGCTCGGTGGGTGAGGGCTCGCTGCTCGGCGGGCTGGGCGGCTTGCTGGACGGCGACAACGACTGACGCCAGCTCCCCATGGAAACCCAAGTCGACGCGCTGCTGTTCGGCCCGGGGCTCCCCGCTACCGGGCAGCGCGGCTCGCTCCGTGCAGCCGCAGACCACATCGAAATCAGCTGGTCGGGTTCCGGGCCGATTGCCGCAGTGACCGAGGCTGATTTCGACGGCGAGTCCGTCACCTGCGCGCTCGGCGACGTTGCGTTCGCCGAGGTGGGCTTCGGCAAACCCGGGCTGGAACTGCGTTGGACCGCGCACGGCTCTGCGGGCGAAGAGGTCTGGCTGGCACACGTGCTGGACCCGGTAGCCGCCGCTGCCCTGCGCAAACGTGCGGATTGGGCAGCCCTGCCAGCGCTGGCCCGGCTGAACCGACAGCAGCAACGCAAGCAAACCAAACGCCTGCTCGGCTGGATGGCAGTCGGCGCGCTGGTGCTGTCCCCGTTGCTGCTGGTGGTGCTGTTCTTCACGCAGGCCTCGCGCGTGGCAGGTGCCATCACGGAACGCATTCCCATCGCTCAGGAAGTTCGGCTCGGTCGCGAGGCTTTCAACGCGATGCGCGGCAATCTGAAGCTGCTCGACCATTCGCCGGCGCAAGGCGTTGTCGCGGATCTGGGCAGAAAGCTCACCCAGGGCTCGCGCTACCACTACGAGTTCCACGTGGTCGAAGACCCCACCCTGAACGCCTTCGCCCTGCCAGGCGGCATCGTGGTGGTACACACGGGTTTGCTGGCGGCCACGAAGCGCCCCGAAGAACTCGCCGGCGTACTGGCGCATGAAGTCCAGCACGTGGAACTTCGCCATGGGACCAGTGCCCTCGTGAAGGAAGCCGGTTGGCGGCTACTGTGGGCGTGGTTCACCGGCGATTTCGGCAGCACTGCGGCGGCGCAAGCGGCCGCGGAACTGGGCAGCCTGAAGTTTTCACGCGATGCAGAGAGAGCCGCCGACGCTGCCGGGTTCACGGCGCTGGTGAACGCCGGCATCGACCCGAGTGGCATGGCAGAGTTCTTCGCCACCATGGGCCTTCAGGCCCCGGACGCTCCGGGCGCCTTCCTGTCCACCCACCCGCTCAGCAAGGACCGCGAGCAGGCCCTGCGGCAACGCCTTGCCGAACTGCCGGAGCGCACCTTCGTGCCGCTGCCAGGCAGCCCTTGGCCACCGCCTGGAATGTGACCGGCTGCAAGCCTGCGGCACTCCCGATGGCGCGTCGCACGCCTTCGGGGTATACAGCCTCCATGTCTGCCAAACCCCTCCGCGTCCTCTACAGCCACCGCATCCAGTCTCGAGACGGACAAAGCGTCCATCTCGAGGAGATGGTGGCAGCGCTCCGCGCGCTGGGGCACACCGTGAACGTGGTGGGCCCGGGCTTCTACCAGCAGGCCTCGTTCGGTGGAGACAGCCGCTGGGTACGTCTGCTGCGGCGACTGCTGCCGGGCTTCCTTGGCGAACTTGCGGAGCTGGCCTACAACCTGCCCGCCAGCTGGCGCTTGTACCGCGCGTGCCGGGCGTTTCGCCCGGACTTCATCTACGAACGCTGCAACCTCTACCACCTTGCCGGCAGCGTGGTCAGCCGCTTCACCGGCATTCCCCTTCTACTGGAAGTGAATGCGCCACTCGCGGCGGAGCGCGCGAAGTTCGGCGGACTGCGCTTCCAGAGACTGGCAGCGGCTTTGGAGCGCCGCACCTGGCGTGCAGCCACCTGCATCCTGCCGGTCACACGGGTCCTCGGCGACATTCTCGTAGAGGGTGGGGTTGCCCCGGAACGAGTGACAGTCATTCAGAACGGCGTGGTGCTGGAGCGCTTCGCGTCGGCCCCGCGTTCTGCAGACTCGAAGCGACTGGTCCTCGGATTCGTGGGTTTCGTCCGCGACTGGCATGGGCTGGACGGCGTCATCGACGCACTGGCGCGGGAACCGGAAGCGGCCGCACTCACATTGCGGGTGGTGGGCGATGGGCCCGTCCGCACCGCACTGGAAGCGCAGGCCCGGGACTTGGGCATCAGCAACCGCGTGGAATTCACCGGTCTGGTGCCACACGACGCCGTCGCCGCGGAGGTAGCGCGGTTCGACATCGCGCTGCAACCGGCGGTGACCGCCTATGCCTCGCCGCTCAAGATTTTCGACTACATGGCCGCCGGCTGCGCCATCGTTGCGCCGGACCAACCCAACATCCGCGAGATTCTCGACGACGGGCGTACCGCGCTGCTGTTTCCTCCGCTGGAACCGGGCGCCCAATGGAACTGCGTACGGCAACTGCTCCAAACGCCGGCACTGCGTGAGCGCCTGGGCCGTCAGGCACGCTGCGAGCTCGAGGTGCGGGACTACACGTGGCTTGGCAACGCGCGCCGCGTGGCAGCACTGGGCGCCGCTGCCTCTCAGGGCGCAGCGGGTCGCAAGGTACCGAGGTAGGCCAGCAGGTCGCGCCGCGCTTGGTCGTCTTGCACCCAGGACGCCGCATTCGCCATCTGCGTACCGGGCTCGTCATTCACGTCGTGCCCGCGCCACCCCGCCTGAAAGGCCTGCAGTTGCCGCAACAGATAGGCGTCCGACTGGAACAGCAGTGAAGGCGCGCCCACGGCGACACTGCCACGACCATCCGCCCCGTGGCAGCCCGCGCAGAACCCGAAGTGCCTGGCGCCTTCAGTCGCGCGCCCGCCCGGCAACTGCAGCGGTGGCGCCGTGGCACTGACCAGCGCAGGCAATCGGGACACGTGGCAAGCCACTGCCTTGCGCGCGGTGTCGTCCGGCAAGGTCTTCGCCATGGCTGCCATCTGCGCACCGTTGCTGTCCGCCGGATGCGCCCCACGCGCGCCAGAAGCGAACTGGCGCAATTGCCTCAGCACTTGGCCTTCCGTCAGCCCGGCCAAAGCGGGGCTTGCCAGGGCCACGTTGCCGGCCCCGCTTTCCCCATGGCAAGCCGCACAAGGCGCGTAAAGCACTGGCGCGGTCTCCGGACAGGGTGGCGGCGCAGGCGGAGAAGCGGCCAGACCCGCCGCCGGCAAGCAGGACGCAACAAGCCAAGCCACCACCGCCAATCCGCGACGACTGGATGAAACAGCAACCATGGGCGTCTCCTCGGCAACCGGGTGAACCAAAAATGATTATGGCGCAAGAACTGCGCGCGAGGGCGAGGGGCAAGCGCAGAACCACGCCGGCGGCAGTCCGTAGCAAACGTGACGATGCGCGTACAATTGCGTGGTGAACCGTCCCGCCCGCACTTCCCATCGCCTCACGCCGCAACTGGCGCTCATGGGCGGCATCATGTCCATCAGCCCGATGTCGGTGGACATGTACCTGCCGGCCTTCCCGGCGATTGGTCACGATCTGCACGCTACCGCCGCTGAAGTGTCGAACACGCTAGCCGTGTTCCTGTTCGGCATGGGCCTCGGCCAGTTGTTCACCGGCCCCATCGCGGACCGCTACGGTCGCCGCCGCCCACTGCTCGCCGGTCTCGCGGCGTTCGCCCTCACGGCAGTGCTGTGTGCGGTGGCCACCGATATCGGCCTCTTCACCTTCGCCCGGGCTCTCGCGGCCCTGGCCGTGTGCATGTCTTCCGTCTGCATCCGCGCCATGGTTCGCGACCGCTACGACCCCGTGGAAGGAGCGCGCGTCATGTCGATCATGATGCTCGTGAGCGGGCTCGGCCCCGTGCTGGGGCCTCTTGCCGGCAGCCTCGTGCTGGCGCTCGCCCATTGGCGCGTCATTTTCTGGGTGCTCACGTTGGCCGGCATCCTGTTCCTGCTGGCTGCCCTGCGCACCTTGCCGGAAAGCCAGGCGCGTGAAGCGCGCAGTTCGCTCGCACCGGGCGCCGTGGCACGAGACTACCTCGCCCTGCTCCGCAGCCGGGACCTGCTCGTGCCATCGATGGCCGCGGGGCTCACTTTCTTCGGCGTGTTCGCCTACATCGCCGGCACGCCGAGCGTCCTCATCGCGGGTCGCGGTCTCAGCCAGACCACCTACGCACTCATCTTCGGCACCAACGCTCTCGGCATGGTGGTGCTCAGCCAGTTCAACCGTCGCTGGCTCACCCGCCACCACCCACTGCGCCTGCTCCGCCGCGCCATGCGCGTCCAGGCTGCCGCCACTGCTGTCGGGCTGGGGCTGGCTTGCTTCGGCCCACTGCCCTTGCCGGTGCTGTGGGCGACATTGCTGTGTTATCTGGCTCCGGTGAGCTTGGTGGGTGGCAATTCCACAGTGCTAGCCATGGCACGCCATGGGAAACAAGCCGGGAAGGCCGCTGCCGTGAACGGCATGGTCGGGATGGCGGTGGGTGGACTCGGCGCCACAGCGGTGGGACTGCTGCATGACGGCACCGAGCGACCGGTGCTGCTGCTGATGTGCAGCGCCAGCCTCGCGGCGCTGGCGCTGGTTCACCTGCTGCCGCCGGCGCCCGATGGGGCGCCAGCAGACGCCAACTAGGCGCGCTGTTCCAGCAGGATGCGCAGCATGCGGCGCAGCGGCTCCGCCGCACCCCACAGCAACTGATCGCCGCAGGTGAACGCGGAAAGGTATTCGCCACCCATCGGCAACTTGCGCAAACGGCCCACCGGCACTTCCAGACGCCCGGTGACCGCTGCCGGCGTCAACTGACGCATGGAGGCCTCACGCTCGTTCGGCACCACGCGCACCCAGTCATTCGCACCGGCAAGCAGGCTTTCGATTTCGGCGAGCGGCAAGTCTTCGCGCAGCTTCAGCGTCAGCGCCTGGCTATGGCAACGCATGGAGCCGACGCGAACGCACAGACCATCCACCGGGATGGGGTTGGCGCTGGTACCCAGGATCTTGTTGGTCTCCACGCCGCCCTTCCATTCTTCGCGGCTCTGGCCGTTGCCCAGGTCCTTGTCGATCCAGGGAATGAGGCTGCCAGCGAGCGGCACGCCGAAATTCTCCTGCGGGAATTCCGGACTACGCAGCAGCGCGCTCACGCGGGCGTCGATATCGAGAATGGAACTGCGCGGGTCTGCCAGCAGGTCCGCCACGGAGGCGTGCGCGGCGCCCATCTGTGACAGCAACTCGCGCATGTTGGCAGCGCCGGCACCACTGGCCGCCTGGTAGGTCATGGAGGTCATCCACTCCACCTGCCCCGCGCGGAAGAGCCCGCCGAGCGCCATGAGCATGAGCGACACGGTGCAGTTGCCACCCACGAAATCCTTGCCACCGCCCGCCAGCGCGGCGTCGATGACCGGCCGATTGACCGGGTCCAGGATGAGCGTGGCATCCGGCTGCATGCGGAGGGTTGAAGCAGCATCGATCCAGTAGCCCTGCCAGCCGGCAGCACGCAGCGGCCCATGAACTGCCGTGGTGTAGTCACCGCCCTGACAGGAGATGAGTGCATCGCAGCCAGCCAGCGCCACGAGGTCGTGGGCATCCGCCAAAGGACCCACCGCCCGGCCCACGTCCGGCGCTTTGCCGCCGGCCTGGCTGGTGCTGAAAAACACCGGTTCGATCACGTCGAAATCGCGCTCTTCGCGCATGCGGCCCAGCAGGACCGAACCCACCATGCCACGCCAACCGATGATGCCAACCCGCAATGCCATGACCCGATAGCCTTATGCCGAAAATGGAAAGGCGGCAATTATACCGGAGCCGGCTAGGCTGCTTGCAGCGCCGCCTTGCGCAGGGGCTCGGGGCGGCCGATGGCGTAGCCCTGGACGAAATCGATGCCCATTCGACGCGCGGCTTCCAGTGCTGTGGTGTCTTCCACGTGCTCCGCGATGATGCGGAAATTCAAGGTACGCGCCAGCTTCACCATGGCATTCACCATCGCCTGGCTCACCGGGTCCCGCGCGAGATTGCGGATGAAGCTGCCATCGATCTTGAGGTAGTCGATGCCGAGGCTCTTGAGGTTCGCGAATGCGCCAACGCCATTGCCGAAGTCGTCGAGGGCAAAGCTGCACCCCATGCCATGCAGTACGGCCACGAAGCGACGCGCATGGTCGAGATTCGCCACCACGCTCGATTCTGTGACCTCGAAGCAGAGCTGGTCCGGGTGAATGCCCGTGCGGTCCAGCACATCCACCACGTATTCGAGGAAGCTGGCATCGCCCAGCGTTTGCCCCGACACGTTGATGGCGAGACTGCGGCCTGGCGGCAATGCCAGACGCCCGCTCGCCACGGCGTTCAGCGCCGCCTGCACCACCCAGCGGTCCAGCAGCGACATCAGCCGATAACGCTCTGCCGCATCCATGAACTCGCCGGGCAGCGCAATGCGTCCCCCTTCCTCGGCCAGACGCAGGAACACTTCCAGCGCAGGGCCACCGGCAGCCTCGGGACCCGCGGCCAGGATGGGTTGCACGTGAAGCTCGAACAGACCGTCGCGCAGCGCGTTCTGCAGACGCTGCAGCCAATGGATCTCGCCACGCTGACGCGCCGCGGCCTCATCACGCGCCGAGTACACGTGTACGGCACCGGCGCCAGCACGCTTGGCGACGTAGCAGGCGGAATCCGCGGCGCCCATCACGTCTTCCAGCGTACCGCTCTCGCGGCTGATTTCCACGAGGCCCGAGGACACGCCCACCTGGAAGATACGGTCCTTCCAGACGAAACGGTGTTCCATGATGGCGCGCGCCAGATTGCCGGCAATCTGCGTCGCCTTTTCCAACGGACAGCCGACGAGCAGCAGGGCGAATTCATCACCACCGATACGCGCCACGGTGTCGCTGTCGCGTACCGATTCGCGCAGCAGTGCGGAAAGCTCGCGCAGCAATTGGTCGCCGGCGTTGTGGCCACTGACATCGTTGACGGCCTTGAAGCGGTCCAGGTCGAGGAAGCACAGCACGTGGCGCTGACTGCCATGGCGCGCATTCTCCATCGCCTCGTTCAACCGGCGCTCGAATTCGCGACGATTCACGAGCCCCGTCAGGGCGTCATGGCTGGCCTGGTACGACATCTGGCGCGCGATGCCACGTGCCTCGGTGACATCGTGCAGCAGCACCACGCAGCCCTGCGCATCGGGGCGGTCGCTGCGCAGGGGCGCCACGGTCAGTTCCACCATGCGCTCCGAGCCGTCCTGCTTCGTCAGGACCATCGCACGACGCGAGGCCGTGATGCGCGCGCCGGTCGTCAGGCACTGACGCACCGGGTCCGCCAGCAGACGGCGGTCTGCCTCTTCCAGCAGCGGCGCCGCTTCCTCGAAGGGCCTGCCTGCCATGTCGGCCAACGGGCGCCCGAGCAGTTGTTCCGCTGCGCGGTTCGCGTAATCGATGCGACCGGACGGGTCTGTGGTGATCACGCCGGCAGACAAGGAATCCAGCGTCGACTGTGCGACGGAACCACCGCCGCTGGACGCACTGGACTGACCGACGCGCGTCGGCAGCATGTCCACCGCCGTGAACAGCACTGCCGGTCCTCGCACGAGATCGACGCGGGTTCCGGCGAGTTCCATGCGCGAGACTTGACCGTGATGGTCGGTGATTTCGACTTCGTAGCGCTCTGCCGCAGGCAGGCCGCGCAAGCGGCGCGCTACATTGTCGGCAACGAGTTCGGTGTAGTCGGGCGTGACGAACTCGGCGAGCGAGCGCCCGAGGATGGCGGACGGGCTTTCCCCGACCAGCGCCGCGAACCGACTGTTCACCTGCACGATGACATCGGTGTGCAACACGACGGCATCGTGCACGCCATCCACCAACCGATGAAACAATTCACCGGCGTCCAGGCTCTGCGATTCGAGTTGTCGCTGGCACAAGCGCGTGACGGCGCCGGCCACGGCGGCAAGGTCGGTAGCCTCTTCGTCCGATGGAAACACCGGCAATTCGCCCACGGGCGTGGAGTCGATGGCGTCGACCACGGATTCTGCAGCCGCATGCCGGCGCCGACCGGCACGCCACATGGCGACCAGCGCGCTGGCCGCCACGAACAACGCAGCGGCGAGGCCCCAGAGGGCCGGCTCCAGATAGTCCATCATCGACATTTGTCTGCCTTCCCCTGTGCCGACGGGTACATCGCCCGGCAGCATCACGGCAAGAAAATCCCTTCACCCCCGAGAATACCGGAGCCATCAAGCCGAAGGCGCCCGTATTAACCATAATCACCTTCGCGTAATCGGCGATTCCCGCACAGTTTTCACGCTCCGTCTGGTCCGTGAAAGCCGCAAGCCGCTTGCCGCTGCCGCCGTCGCCCCGTACCCTAGTGAATTGTCCTGCCCATGCCCGAGTTCCCGGTGAGCCCCATGAACCTCGAATCCACCCGCCAGCAAATGATTGCCCACCAGGTTCGTGCCTGGGATGTGTTCGACCAGGCCGTTCTGGACGCCCTCGCCGGGGTGCCTCGCGAACTGTTCGTCCCTGCCGCCTACGCGGCCGTGGCCTACGCGGACACGGATATCCCGTTGGCCCACGGCGAGGTCATGCTCGCCGCGAAGTGGGTGGGCCGTGCCCTGCAGGCCCTGGAAGTTCGGCCCGGCGAAAGCGCCTTGGTGGTCGGCGCTGGCAGCGGCTATGTTCCGGCTTGCCTCGCCCGTCTCGGCGCGCAGGTGCGCGCCCTGGAAATCCACCCGGACCTCGCCGAAGCCGCCCGCGAAAACCTCGCGAAGGCCGGCATCGGTGGCGTCGAAGTGGAGACGGCGGACGGCCTCTCGCTGACGGAGCAGTCGCGTTACGACGTGGTGTTCGTCACGGGTTCGCTGCCTCTCGACGACGACCGTTTCCGTCAGGCCTTGAAGCCGGGTGGCCGCCTGTTCGTCATCGTGGGCGAAGCGCCCACCATGGAAGCCCTGTTGGTCCGTCGCGACGCAGAACAGCGCTATTCGAGCGAAGCCTTGTTCGAAACCGTGGTGCCGGCGCTGGCGCACGCCCGCCGCCCGTCGGCGTTCCAGTTCTAGCGCTCAGTCCACGAGGCCCCAAACATGTCCACTCCCAGCGTCGGCGCCATCACGCCCACCGAATTCGCCGCCCGCCAGCAGGCTGGTGCCAATCTATTCCTGCTCGACGTGCGCGAGCCGGCGGAGGTTGCCTCGGCCAGCGTCGCAGCGGCAGTGCACATCCCCATGGGCGAGGTCCCGGCGCGTCTGGCGGAACTCCCCCGCGACCGCGAAGTCGTTGTCATGTGTCTGGCAGGCGGTCGCAGCCTGCGCGTCGCGAACTTTCTGGCGGCGCAGGGTTTCCAACCCGTCACCAACCTCACCGGCGGCATCACCGCGTGGGCCGCGGAAATCGGGCTCTGAAACGCCGCGTCGGCGTCTGACCGTTCAATCATCGAAAGATAGGTGTTATGCTTATGTACAACACCATATCGCCTAAGGGAAAGTCCATGAAGCGTCGTCTGTTCCCCACCCTGCTCAGCCTGGCCGGCGGTCTCGTTGCCGGCGGTGTGCTGCCGCTGTCCACCCCGGCGGCCTTTGGCGCGGACCTGAGCGAGGTCTACCAGCAGGCCCTGCGCAACGACCCGCAACTGCGTGAAGCAGAGGCCACCCGCCTGGCCGCGCTGGAAGCCAAGCCGCAGGCCCTCTCGGCCCTGCTGCCGCAAATCAGTGCGGGTGGCACGTACTCGCGCGACCAGTCGAATGGTTCGCAGGTAGTCTTCGACGGCCGCGCCTTCACCACGCGCTCCAGCGAGTCGGACCTCACCACCAAGGGCTGGGGTGTCACCCTCCGCCAGAACCTGTTCAAGTGGGACAACTGGGCTGCGCTGAAGCAGGCGGACGCCCAGGTAGCGCAGGCGGAAGCGGACTACCGCACAGCCCAGCAGCAACTGGTCCTGCGCACGGCGCAGGCCTATTTCAACGTGCTGGCCGCCCGCGATACCCTCACCGCCGCCCAGTCGGCGCTGGAAGCCATCACCCGCCAGTTGGAACAGGCCGAAAAGCGCTTTGAAGTGGGGCTCATCGCCGTCACGGACGTGCAGGAAGCCAAGGCTGCCCATGACCAAGCGAACGCTACGGTCATCGCCGGCAAGCGCGCACTGGCCACTCGCCTCGAGGAACTGCGCGAACTCACCGGCGAGCCGGTGGCCGAACTCAAGGCGCCGGGCGAAGACATGCCGCTGTCCGCGCCGGCACCGGCCGATGAAGAGCAGTGGGTACGTCAGGCGCTGGACCAGAACCTTGCTCTCACGTCGGCCCGTCTGGCTTCGGACGTGGCTCGCGAGGGCATCAGCGTCGCCAAGGGTGGCCACGGCCCCACCATCGACCTCGTGGCCCGCAAGTCCGGGTCCAACACGAACGGCGATACCGCAACGGTCACCACGCTCGGCACGCTGAACAATCCCATCGACACGAACTCCGACGCCGACAGCATCAGCGTTCAGTTCAGCATTCCACTGTATTCGGGCGGCGCCACGCAGTCGCGGGTGCGTCAGGCCGTGTACCGTCATCGCGCCAGCCGCGAACGCCTTGAGCGCGTGGCACGCGAAACCGAACGCGATGCCCGCGACGCTTACCTGGGCGTGACGAGCGAGATGTCGCGCGTCACCGCCCTCAAGCAGGCTGTCGCCTCTTCGAAAACGGCACTGGAGGCGACGGAAGCCGGCTACGAAGTGGGCACGCGCACCGCCGTGGACGTGCTGGAAGCTCGCCGTCGCCTGACGGATGCGCAAACCAACTACGCGCGCAGCAAGTACGACTACCTGCTGAACGTGCTGCGCCTGCGCCTGGCAGCCGGCTCGCTCGACGAAGGGGCACTCACGCAGACCAACGCGCTGCTGACGCAGCCAGCTCCGGTCAGCCGATAAGGTCCAGCACCGCTTGCAGCGCCCCGCGGTTGGCGTCCACGACGCCCGCCGCGGCCTGCCCTCTGGCACGACGCAACGCAGGCGAAGCCGCCAAGGCCTCGAGCGCCGCACATAGCCCCTCGACGCCGTCTACCCATCCCAAAGCGCCCGCCGCGTCCAACGCTGCCGCCGTTTCGGGCGCATTGAAGACCTGCGGGCCGCTCAGCAGCGGCAACCCCAGCGCCGCCGGCTCCAGCAAGTTGTGCCCGCCCACGGGCACCAGGCTGCCGCCAACGAAAGCCACGTCGGCACCTGCATAAAGTGCCAGCAACTCTCCCAAGCTGTCGCCCAGCAACACGGCAGTGTCGGGTGTCACGGTGCCATTGCCGCTACGCGTGACGAAAGGCAAGCCGGTAGCGCGCACATTCGCCGCCGCCGCCGCAAACCGCTGCGGGTGCCGCGGGACCAACACCAGCAACGCACCTGGCACCTTGCTGTGTAGCGCAGTGTGGGCGTTCAGCAGCACCTGTTCTTCACCGTCATGCGTACTGCCGGCCACCCAGACGAACCGCGGGCCGGTCGCGTTCCACTGCT
>JBEGRA010000165.1:0-2702 GCA_041180705.1 Pseudomonadota bacterium
GGGTAGTCCGCCAGTTGGCGCCACTCCGGATGGGCACCAGAGGCAATCGCCCTTTCAACGCGCTGGTCCGGCCCGCCGGCATTGCTGAACCCGTGGTCGCGGACGAGCCCGGTGAAGTTCATAAAGCCCTCGGCGCCGAAAGGAAGACCGACGTTGAGACTGCCTTCACGCGTGATGCCGTCGCCACGGTAGTAACCCCCTTGGCTCAGGCCCACGCTGCGGCCACTCGCCTCCGAGCGCAGCCGGATATTCACGACACCGGCGATGGCATCCGAGCCGTATTGGGCGGCAGCACCGTCCGTCAGAACCTCGATCCGGTCCGCCGAATGCAGCGCAACGTAGTTCAGGTCCGGTGCCGCCCCGCCCTGAAACGGCCCGGCCAGCACGGCCAGGTTCGCGGTGCCATGCAGTCGCTTGCCATTCACGAGCACCAGCGTGTGGTTAGGCGAAAGGCCCCGCATGCGGATAGCCAGCGTCTCGTTGGCCAGGTCGAAGCCGACGGCCTGCACGTTCAGCGACGGCAGCAGGTTCGCCAGCGCGACGCCCGTGTCGAGGCGACCTTCCCGGGATAGCTCGGCCTCGTCGAGAATTTCCACCGGCGCCAGACTTTCTTCCGCACGCATGCCAGTGGTGCGCGTACCGGTGACGATGACCTCGTCGACTTCGGGTTCAGGGTTCGCTGCGGCGGCCAACAGGGGCGCAAGCAGCAGGCCGCCGGCGGTAGCCAGCCAGCCGAGTGTCGGTAATGTCTTCATGGAATGTCCTCGTCGACATTCTACCCCACGTCCCGGCGGCGTTCCCCGGACGGGTTGGCGGCAGGAAAGGGCCGCCTTAACATTCACTATCGGTCCCGACCCACCAACCGAACCGTCTGAATCGGGAGTATTTCGTTCATGGAGAAACGCGCCCTGCCTTTGCTCCCGGACCCCGATCGGTTCGGTGGCCCCGGTTGGTTGGCCAGGACTGGCGGGGTGATGAGCAAGACCGAATGCGCCCACGGTCTGGCCGTCGCCACGACGCAGCAAACGCGCAACCTGTGGGAACGCTTGACCCCCTGGATCGATCGCGCCGCAAGCCTTGCGAATCTGGCGCCAGTGCCAGACAGCCGACTGGTCGCAATCGCGGAAGAGGCGGCTCTGGAGCAGAACTCCGAACTTCTGGCGCACGGCTATCGTTCCGCCATTTTCGGTCGCGCTCTCGCCCACATCGACAAGCAGCGAGTCGACCCTGAACTACTGCATATCTGCGGCCTTTTGCATGATGTCGGCTTGATGAAGGCCGTCGTTGGCGAGGACTTCACCCTGCGAAGCGCCGCCGTCGCACAACGTTGCGCCTGCGAGGCCGGCGAGGAACCGGAGGTGGGAGTCCACCTGGCAGACGCGCTCATTGTCCACACCACGGTCGGTGTTTCGCCGCAACGGGACGGCGCGCTCGGCGCGTACACCCAGTTCGGCGCCATGGTCGACTTGGTAGGACTACGCTTATCCCATTTGCCCCGGGAGTTCGTGAGGTCTGTTCTTCAAGATCATCCCAGAGGCAACTTCAAGCGAGAAATCCTCGGTCGACTCGAGAAGGAAGCCAACAGCGTACGAGGGGGGCGGTTTGCGTTCGCTCAACGGGTCGGTTTCGGTATCGCGGTACGCCACTCGCCATTTTCGACATAGGGGCGCTCGACCGGAGCGTAGATACCCGCGGCCACATTTCGCGGTGCGCGCTCGACGATGCGACTAAACGGACAGCAGCGCCAGATGCCCCAGCGCCGCCAGCAGCGCCAACACCAACGCCACGCTGACACGTGGGCCAATGTAGAGCGACACCATCCGCTGCGACGGGAAAGAAAAAGTGGCCAGCGTTCCCAGCAGCTTTTCCGGGTGGGCCTCCTTGAAGGCCGGGTCCATCACGAGTTTCATGAGGTCGCGCCGACTGCGATAGCGCATCAGACCAAAAATGGACCAGCCTGGGTCCGGTTCGACGTTCCAGGCGTCGATGTAGCCGCCTACCTTGCGGCCCACCATGCCGGGATGCCCACCACTGCGGAGCAGCGCCGGCATGAAACGTTTCGCGTAGCGCTTGAAGAGTTCGAGGCCAGGCACGCTCTGCCCACTGGCCGGGTCCACCACTTGGCCGGGCCGCACCTTCACCAGATTGACCATCACGAATTCGCGACCGTCGTCCGTTTCGAGGAAGGCGCGGATGGTTTCGAGGCTGTTGCCGGTGGCTTCTTCGCGCCCCTGCAACTGCGTCATGAAGGCATCGATTTCGGCAGAGGTGAGCGGGCCCGACCAGCTGTCGTACCAAAGGCGAAAGAGCAGGTAGGCGGCCAGCGCGGCGGCCCAAATGGTCCATGGAGCCATGGGGTGCCTCTGGGGCGGAACCGCCGGGAAGAAGTGGAGCGGGTGATGGGAATCGAACCCACGCTAGTAGCTTGGGAAGCTACAGTTCTACCATTGAACTACACCCGCTCAGTGTCTGCAGTTTAGCCCCTCGGCGGGGCCGCGGGCAATGCCGCCGGCCCCTTCACCACCTCCCCACCCTTCAGCACCGTATCCACGTGCTCCAGCACGGCGATGTCGGCCAACGGGTCGCCCTTCACCGCCACCAGGTCGCCGTAGCGACCCGGCACCAGTGCGCCGACGCGGTCATCCCAAGCCATGACCTTGGCTGCCACGGAAGTGGCGGACTGGATGGCCTGCATGGGCGTC
>JBEGRA010000166.1:0-7979 GCA_041180705.1 Pseudomonadota bacterium
GCTTCCTCGCGCCACTCACGGCCGGTTTGCTGAGTCAGCGCCGCGTTCATGCGCCGTTCGGGCTCGCCGGCGGCAGTGCCGCACTGCCCGGACGCGCCGTGCTGCACCGCGTGGATGGCAGTGAGGTAGTGCTGGGCCCTTGCGCCACCGTGGCCGTAGCCCCGGGCGATGTGCTGCAAATCGACACGCCCGGTGGCGGTGGCTACGGAGAACCCGAAACCGCTTGAGCCACAGGGCGCTGCGCAAGGCGCGTGGCCAGCGTGGCACTGTCGATGTTGGCACCGCACACGATCAAGCCCACGCGCTTGCCGGCGAGGCGTTCGCGTAGCGGCCCCAGCAAAGCTGCCGTGGCGGCCGCACCTGCCGGTTCCACCGCCAGCTTCGCGCTTTCCGCCAGCAGCGCCATCGCTTCCAGCAACTGCTCATCTGTCACCTTCACCAGACCGTCCAGATGCCGACGGCAAAAGGTGTAACTGATGGGCAGGGCAAACGGCGCACCGAGACTGTCCGCGATGGTGGCCACGCGTTCGATGGGTTGCGGACTGCCCGCAGCGAAACTGCGATGCATCGAATCCGCACCTTCCGGCTCCACGCCGAAGACCTGCACCTGCGGCGCCAACACCTTCACGGCATTTGCCACCCCGGCCGCAAGCCCGCCGCCGCCCACCGGCACCACGATGGCCTCGAGGTCCGGACACTGCTCGAGAAACTCGAGCGCGAGCGTGGCAGTGCCAAGCGCAGTCGTCCGGCCTTCGAAGGGATGCAGCAACGTGCGGCCTTCCTCTTCCTCGATGCGGCGCACCAGCGCAAAGCCCGCGTGTACGTCGGGAGCCAGCACCACTTCGCCACCGAACGAGCGGACGCGTGCGACACGCAGGGGGTTGGCAGTGGCCGTCATGACCACCTTGGCATGGGTTCCCGCCTCGCGCGCCGCGAAGGCGGCAGCGATGGCGTGGTTGCCAGCGCTGATGGCCGTGATGCCACGCTGCTTCTGCGCTTCGTCGAGCAGGTCCGTGTTCAGCAGCGCGCCCCGCGCCTTGAAGCTGCCGGTGCGCTGGAACAGTTCCAGCTTCAACGTCAAACGCGTGCCTTCCGGAAGCCGCGCCGCGAGCATCGGATCTTCCCACTGCAGTACGGGTGTGGTAAGCACGCGCGGCCCAAGGCGCGCACGCGCGTCGCGAATCTCGTTGGCAGTCAAGTCATCTACGGAGCCGGCAGCGGCTTCAGGGAGTGTGGTTTGCATGTCGGCATGATGCCGCATTTGCGCCGGCGCAGGCGGCTCTAGGCATAGCCGTCGAAACGTCCTGCGGAGTGTGCACCAGCACGCCGCGTCCTGATCGCGGGTGGCGCTTCCACGGCAGCGCCAGCCGCACCGAAGGCTGCCATGCTGCGCTCAGCACGCGACTGCGGCGCCTCGCCCTGCGCCTGGCCTTGTTGTGCCAGTTCGGCTCCGCGGCCACCCACATCGAGGTTCACCTGCACGAACCCCTGCTGCGCGAGTGTCTCGCGCAGGCGTGGCAAGGCTGCGTCCAGCGCCTCGCGCGTCACCGCGTGCTGCGCGGTGAAGGCAATGTTCGCCTGCTGTTCGTGCACCGACACCCGCACTTCCAAAGGGCCCAAGTGTTCAGGGTTCAGTTTCAGCGTGGCGGAACGCAAGCCATTGCCGATGGCCGGGTCCACCAGCACGCGCACTTCGTCCGCCAGTGCATCGGCAAAGCCACCGGAACCCACCGGCTCCGCAACAGCACCGATCACCGGCGAGGCTACCGCGCCCGTACCGGAGGGTGCTGAGCCGCCGTGCAGGAGCGGCATCACTGGTCCTGACGGTCCCCCCGCATCGGCCTTGGCGGCTCGTCCAGCACTCGCCATCGCCAGCAGGGCTTCGTCGTCCAATGCGGCGCCGCCCCGGCCTGAGCCGCGCTCGCCATCGGCACCCTGGCCGAAAGCTTGCCCGGCGCCGTTAGCCATACCGCCGCCATAAGCGGCGAGCGTTGCCGCGGCATCACCGCGCGCGGGCACTCCAGACGCCATGGCACCGCCGCGAGCACCTGCCGAGCTTTCTGCCGCGGAAGCACCACGGCCCGAATTGACGGGGTCGGCGTTCGCCAAGGACGACACTGCAAGCGCCTGCTCGCCGAGTCCGGGTTCCAGTGCAGCCATCACGCTGCCCGCCATCAGCTTCACCGTCGATGCCGCCATCGATGTCATCCCCCGGCCTCCTGCCAGCAAATTCGCCGACCCGGGGGCGGCCGAAGTCTGCGGAGGCGATTCCATGGACGCCAACGAAAGTTCGTCTGGCCCGTTGCCAGTTGTCGGTGGCAATGGGCTGGAGATGCCACCGGCTTGCGCACCGGAGGCTTCGGGCAAAAACTTGAACTGCTCAGCCGGCGGTGCGGCAGGCGAGATTCCCGAAGGCAGAGCCGTTGGGGAAGACGACAAAGCCGCTGACGCTGCAGCTTCAACCACTGTAGCAACCGATGCCGAGGGTGGCGCCGGAATACCTGTCGCACCGGGCACGACCAGCAGCAACGACGGCAAAGCTTCGCCGCCAGCAGGCTTTTCCTTGCCGCGCCGTGGCAAGGAATGGGTCGTCGGTTCGTCCTCTGGCAGTTCATTGACGCACAGCGCACGCTCGGCGGACTCTTCTCCAGCGTCAGCTGCATTCGACTCCGCGGACGCGCAGGTCGCCATGGCGGCAGCGAACTGCCCGTCTGCCGGCTCCATTGCAGCAGGAATATCGGGGGGCTTGGTATTCGCACCCATGAAATTCTGCGAAGCGGAAACCCATTGCAGGGATGTAGTGCTGGTATCCATTCAGTGCTCCTCTCCTTCCGTGGAGCAAGGGCCGTGCCAACGCGCACGCGCCGCCAGTTCATCCTGCTGCCGCATTTCCTGGCGCTGCACTCCCACCTGTTCTTCGGCGAGCAACCGGTCCACCACGCAGCCCAGGCTCGCGACCTCCTGGCGACGCTCGCGCCAGTGCGCGGCCGCGCGCTCTTCGTCCGCGCGCGCTTGCTGCACGGCCGCCTCCTGCTGGCGCACAGCCGTCTGCAGCCGGCCCAGAAAGGCCTGTCGGTTCTGCCAGGTACGCGGGTCCGTGACATGGCCCGCCATGCCCACGCCGGGACCGGGACTCTGGCTCGGGCTTTGGCCCATGCCCTGCCCCTGCTGATATTCGCGAAGGTAGCCCTGCAACTGTTCCAGCTTCGTTTCCCGCGCTACGGTTGCCGCCCGTGCTTGCGCCAAGGCTCGCGCAGCAGCCTGCTCGCGCTCCAGAGCCAACTTCTGCAAGGGCTGCAGGCGGCGCGCGCGGCTCATGCGGCGCCGAGCAATGCAGCCAACTGCCGCCGTGCGCCGGCAATGCCTACGGAGTCGAAGCGATCCTGACGCAGGAACTCGAGGATGCGCGGCCACATCTCCACCGCGTGGTCGATGCGCGGGTCGGAGCCCTTGCGGTAAGCACCCACGGCCACGAGGTCGCGATTCTGCTGGTACAGCGAGTAGATCTGTTTGAAGCGCAGCGCAAGCGCAAGGTCTTCGGGCGCGGCCACCAAGTGCATGGCGCGGCTGATGCTGGCTTCGATGTCGATGGCCGGGTATAGCCCGCTTTCCGCCAAGCGGCGTGACAGTACGATGTGGCCATCCAGAATGGCGCGCGCGCTGTCCGCGATGGGGTCCTGCTGATCGTCACCCTCGGTGAGTACCGTGTAGAAAGCCGTGATGGAGCCAGGCCCCCGGTCGCTGTTGCCCGCGCGCTCCACGAGTTGCGGAAGGCGTGCGAAGACCGACGGCGGATAGCCCTTGGTGGCAGGCGGCTCGCCGATGGCCAGGGCTATCTCGCGCTGTGCCTGAGCAAACCGGGTGAGGCTGTCGAGCAACAGCAGCACCTTCAGCCCACGGTCGCGGAAGTATTCGGCCACTGCGTGTGCCATCCACGCACCGTGCAGTCGCATCAGCGGGGGAACGTCTGCCGGCGTTGCCACCACTACCGCACGCCGCAAGCCATCCGGCCCCAACGTGTCGGTGACGAATTCCTGCACCTCACGGCCACGCTCGCCGATGAGCCCCACCACCGCCACGTCGGCGTCGGTGTAGCGGGTCATCATGCCCAGCAGGACGCTCTTGCCGACGCCGCTGCCGGCGAAAAGGCCCAGACGTTGCCCGCGCCCGACCGACAGCAGGCTATTGATGCTGCGAATGCCAACATCCAACGGTTCGCGAATCGCCCAGCGTCGCAGCGGGTTCAGGGCGCGTCCCATCAAGGGCTGTTCGTCGTTGCAACGCAGCGGACCGAGTCCATCCAGCGGACGCCCTACACCATCGATGACGCGACCCAGCAGGGAATCCCCCACACGAACGAGATGAGCCGAGCGCGCCGGCAAAACGCGGGCACCGGGCATGAGTCCGTGCACTTCTTCGGTGGGCATGAGGTAGAGCCGCTCGCCGGCAAACCCGACGACCTCGGCCTCCACGCGTCGTCCACGCGAGCTTTCCACGATGCACCGCTCCCCGATCGCCGCTTCGCAACCGACGGCTTCGAGCGTCATCCCGACCATGCGGTTCAGGGTGCCTTCCACCGGCAACGGGCGAATGTCGGCAGCGGCCGAGGCGAGTTGCCCCAGGCTGCCCGCCCACTGCTGCTGCAACGACGGCAAAGGGGAATTTACGGAAGTGGCGTACCCGGCTGTCATGGGGCGTCGCCCGCCCCGTGGCGCGGTTGCTGTCGTTCATCGCCGAGCAACTCCGCCAACAAGGTACCCAAGCGCTGCTCGAGACGCGCATCGACGCGCGAACTGACCGACACCACCTGACAGCCGCCGCGCATCATCATGGGGTCTTCCTGCAGCGACCAAACGCGCTCTTCAGCCGTGGGGGCGAGGTTCGCGCGAATGACGGCGGCATCTTCCGGGTGAACCTGGACACGGATATCACGGGCGGCCGCAGGCAACATCGAGAGTGCCTCGCGCACCACGCCCATGACGAGCATGGGATCCTGCCGCAGTTCACGCCGCACCAACTGCCGCGCCAAGGCCACGGCCAAAGCCAGCAGCTCGCTCGCCACCTGCTCGTCCAGCGCCGTGAAGGGGCGTGCCAAATCCGTGAGCAAGAGATCCACTTGCTCCACTTGTCGCGCCAGACGGGCCAAGCCAGCAGCCTCACCCTCGCGCTGTCCTTTTACGAAGCCTTCGCGCCAGGCTTCGTGCTGCAGATCGTCCAGCACGCTGGCCGTGACGATGCCACCGCCCGCGTGTGGCTGAAAATTCTCCGGGATGGGGGGCACCTGCGGTGCCGGCTCGAAGCGCGGAGCCACGTCGGGCAGCGTCCACGCTTCGACAAGCGTGGCGGCACCACCCACTTCCTCGGCCGTGAGAATGCGGTTCACTTCGGCCATCAAACGTACTCGCCGGCAGCGCGGCCGATGACGATCGTGCCTTCTTCAGCCAGCCTCTGGGCGATGGCGACAATTTCGCGCTGCGCCGTCTCCACCTCGGCAAGTTTCACCGGACCACGAGCTTCCATGTCGTCGCGCAGAATCTCGGCAGCGCGCTTCGACATGTTGCGGAAAATCTTGTCCTGGACTTCCTGATCGGCACCACGCAGCGCCAATGCCAGGGCGTCACTGCCAACGTCGCGAAGAATCGCCTGAATACCGCGGTCGTCCACCTCAAGCAGGTTGTCGAAGACGAACAACAGCTCCTTGATGCGTTGATGCAGCACGCTGTCTTCGTCCGCCACCTGCAGCAGGATGGCCGAACTGGCCTGCTTGTCCATGGCGTTCAGGATGGCGGCCACAGTGCGCGCGCCCCCCATCTTGCGCAGCGGAGGTGGTGCTCCCTCAGTGGCGCGGCTCTCCACCATCTGGTCCAGTTCGCGAATGGCAGACTGGGGCAACTCCTCCAGTTGCGCGATACGTACCGTCACTTCCGGCCGAATGGTATCGGGCAGCAGTTCCATCACGGCACCGGCCTGTGCCGCGTCGAGCTGGGCCAGCACGAGCGCCACGACCTGCGGATGCTCCGTGCCCACGAGTTGTGCCACCGCACGCGGCTCCATCCAGCGCAAGGCGTCGATGCCGGCACCGGACTCCGGCGCCTCCAGAATGCGCTCCAACATCATTTCGCCGCGCTGGCGCCCGAGCGAACTCGTAAGCACACGCTTTACGTAGTCGTGCGTACCGGCGGCATGGGGCCCCTGACGGTCCACTTCAGTGACGAAAATGTCCACCACTTCGGCCATGCGCTCGCGCGAGAGGCCTTCGAGCTGCGCCATGGCGGCGCCGACCGCCTGCACTTCCCGCGCATCCATGTGCTTCAGCACATTGGCGGCTTCTTCCTCGCCCAGCGACAGCAGCAGGATGGCTGCCTTCTCGGTCCCGTTCGTTGCCTGTGCTCTAGCCATCCGCGGCCACCCACTCCTTCACGACCTGGGCAGCGCGGCGCGGGTCCTGCCCCACGCGCGCCCTGGCGTTGGCGACTTGCTGATCGAAATGCTGTGGCGAAGGCAGGGCCGCCATCGGCGCGCCCGGTGCCGGCAGGCCGGGCCGACCGGCTGCAGGCTCGAGCAACACTTCACCCGGCGCTGCGCGATGCGCCAGCAGCACGGTGCCGCCAGAGGCGTTGGCAGCAACGGCGCCGGGCGCCGGAAACAAGCCCTTCATGACCGGGCGCAGCACGAAGGCAACCACCAGCAGCACCAGCAACACGGCCACGCCTTGGCGGATGTAGCCCTGCGTGGCCGGTTGGGACCACAGCGGCTCGCTGGGCGCAGCGGCACCCGCAGGTTCGGCCGGCTGGAAGGTTTCGTTCAAAACCTGTACGCGATCGCCGCGCTGTTCGTCGAAGCCCACCACATCACGCACCAGCGCGGTGTAGCGCTCCAGTTCTGCGGCCGACACAGCCTGGCTGACGGGCTTGCCGTCTGCGCCCTTCACCACCTTGTTGTCGATGACCACCGCCACCGAGAGCCGACGCACGTTACCGACCGGGTTACGTACATGACTGATGGTGCGATCGATCTCGAAGTTGCGGGTAGAACGCTGAGCCACGTTGGAGGGGGAATTGGCAGCAGCTGCTCCTGCCGCACCGGCAGCCGTCGTGGCATTGGCAGCGCCCGCCGCAGCCGGCGTACCCGCAGCCGGTGCGCCCGGCGATCCAGGGCCAGTCAACGGCACGGTGCCCGGGGGCTGGTTGCTCAAGGAGCCCGGCACCCCTTCGGCACCGCCCGCCCCGGCCGTCCGCTGGTCCAGCGAGGTTTGCTCGCTGCGCACCACTTGTTGGGTAGGGTCGAAATCTTCACGCGTCACTTCCTGCTGCGTGAAGTCGAGTTCCGCCGTGACGCCAGCACGCACCTTGCCGGCACCCACCAAGGGCGCGAGCAGGTTTTCGATGCGTCGCTGGTAGTCCGCTTCCAGGTCGCGCGTGTATTCGCGCTGTCGCGAACTGCCGGCGAGAGCATCATCGCCCTGCGTTCCGCTAAGCAAGTTGCCGCCTTGGTCCACCACAGTCACGTCGCCAGCTTCAAGCTCCGGCACCGACGAAGCGACGAGATGGACGATGGCCTGCACCTGCCCTTCTTCCAGCCGACGGCCCGCATACAGTTGCAGCATGACGGAAGCGCTGGTGCGCTTTTCGTCGCGGACAAACGCCGTTTGTCGCGGCAGCGCGAGGTGAACTCGCGCGCCCTGCACGCCCTGCACCTTGCCGATGGTGCGGGCGAGTTCGGTTTCCAACGCGGATTGGTAACGAGCCCCTTCCATGAACTGGCTGGTGCCGAAGGGCGAGTCCTTCTGGATCATCTCGATGCCGAGCGCATCGCTTTGCGGCAGGCCCTGCGCCGCCAAACGCATCCGCGCTTCGCGCAACTGCTCGCGCGGAACCATCACCTGCCCGGTCGAGGAATCCAGACGGTTCGGCACGGCAGCGGCGGCCAAGGCATCCACCACCTGCGCCGTCTCGCGCTCACCCAGCTGCGAATAGAGC
>JBEGRA010000167.1:0-3737 GCA_041180705.1 Pseudomonadota bacterium
AGCCACACCATGGCCGGACTGCCCAAGCAAGCCCACTTCCTGGGAGCGAAGCTGAAGATGCTGCGCAAGCGCCATGGTTTGACCCTGGACGAGCTGTCCGCGCGCTGCGTCCAACTCGACGTCGAGGCCGCGCCTTCCACTTCGTACTTGAGCATGGTGGAAAACGGCAAACGCACCCCGTCCACCGAAGTCCTGGGCCTGCTGGCCAAGGTGTTCGGCAAAGACCCGAAGTGGTTCATCGACGACTCGGTCGATGCCCCGGGCACCGCGCCCGTCCGCCCGGTGACTGCCGCCGTTCGAACCGACGGCGTCGCGGAGGCCATGCCGTTGGAGCCGGCTTTCCTGTTTTCCAAGAGCCTTCTCCAGGCCGCCCTGCCGGAACTATTGGCGCAGACGGGCACCAGTGGCCGTCACTTCGCGCAGTTGCTCATTCGCGTGTGGCAGGAAACACGGCAAAACGACTTCCCCGAAATCGAACGTGCCGCCGAGGAGGCAGGTGGACGGCGCATGCCACTGTCCGTGGAAGACCTCGTGGAGATTTGCCACGCCCACGGTTTGCGTTTGAAGTGGTCCGAGGGCGAGCGTGCCGCCGACGGGCGGACGCTTCTGCGCGCACGGTACGAGGCACCGGGCACGCTGGTGGTGAACCGGCGCATGAACCAGCGTGAAGAGCGCTTGAAGTACGAACTGGCGTTCTTTCTCGGGCACCAGGTGCTCCACGGCGGCGATGGCATGATTTCCCCGCATACGGCCTCCGGCATCCTCGGTGACGACATGTCCGGGCAAACGCGCCCCGGCATGGCCGCACAGGATGTGCTGTACGCCTGGCGCGATTTCGAATGCAGCATGTTCGCCGGCGCCCTGCTCTGCCCGCGTCAGCCCTTCCGGCAGTTCCTCCTGCGCGAATCCCACAGCGTGGTTGCGTGCACCAAACTCGGCGTCACGCCGGCCGTGGTCATGCGCCGCATGACCGCCGTGTCGCCGTACCGTCACTGGCATTTCTTCGACGGCTACCCACCGGGGTACCTCCGCGCCGTCTATCGCGGGAACGGCATTGCCTTGCCGTGGGGCAACATGAGCCTGGTTCCGGACCCCTGCCCCCGCTGGGCCGTGTTCAAACTGCTGAACGAAGGCTCGCCCGGTCCCAAAGCCGGCACTACACCCACGTCACAGATCTCCGTCATGGACGCCGGTCATGGGCCGCGCCTGTACTGCTGTCACTCGCTGCACACCGAGGACGCCGGCCACACTTCGCACGTGTTGTCGGTAGGCGTGGACCTGGCGCCGACACTGGAAGCCCAAGGGCTACCGGCCGCCGATCTCATTGCTTCCGTCGCGAGTGCCTGTCGTCGCGGCAAGGGGCAGGCGAAACTTTCGCCGGAAGTACGTCAGGCCTTGCACACCGTCGCCCAAGTGCAGAACATTGCGTGGATAGCCGATGCAGCGGAGAAGCCAGCCACGCTCATCTGCCCTCGCAGCGGCGCTTGCCCGCTCCCCACTCCGTGCCCCGGACATCGCCATGCCTGAGCGCATACGGTTACTGCTAGTCAACAAGCCCTACGGCGTCCTCACGCAGTTCACCGACCGGCAAGGCCGAACGACGTTGGCCGATTTCGTCCCCATCCCGGGCGTATACCCGGCCGGACGACTCGATCAGGACAGCGAGGGACTGGTGCTACTCACGAATTTCGGCCCGTTGCAGGCGCGCCTGGCGGACCCGAAGCACAAGGCCCCCAAGGTGTACTGGGCGCAGGTGGAAGGTGTTTGCACCCCATCCGCTCTCGCCGCACTGGGGGCAGGTGTCGTGCTCGCGGACGGTCCGACGCTGCCGGCGCCCAGCCGCGAGATTCCGGAACCTCCGCATCTCTGGCGGCGCTCGCCCCCGATCCGCCATCGGGAGCGTATCCCTACCACGTGGCTGGAACTCGTCTTGCGCGAAGGTCGCAACCGACAGGTGCGCCGCATGACCGCCGCCGTGGGCTTGCCAACGCTGCGTCTCATTCGCTACTCGGTTGGCCCCTGGACACTCGATGGCCTCGCGCCCGGTGAGTGGCGCGAGGTGCCGGCGGCGGAAATCAGCGCTTGGCTGGACGGCGCCCGCGGGCCTGATGGCGCGCCACCAGCAAGGCCACCTCCAGCGCCTGCTCGGCGTTGAGCCGCGGGTCCACCGTTGAGCGGTAGGCACGCGAAAGGTCTTCATCGGAAAGATTGCGCGCGCCACCCGTGCACTCGGTGACGTCCTCGCCGGTCAGTTCCAGGTGCACACCCCCCAGGCGGCTGCCGCACTCCTCGTGCACCTGGAAGGCCTGCTCCACCTCCCGCAACACCTTGTCGAAGCGGCGCGTCTTGTAGCCCTGCGCCGTGGTCTCGGTATTGCCGTGCATCGGGTCCGCCACCCAAAGCACCGGCACGCCCGTGCGCCGGACGGCGTCGACCATGCGGGGCAGGTTCGCGCCGATGTTGTCCGCACCGAAACGATGGATGAGGGTGAGTCGTCCAGGCTCGTGGTGCGGGTTCAACACTTGCACCAACTCCTGCAGCCACGCGTCGTCCATGGCGGCCCCCACCTTCACCCCGATGGGGTTGGCAATGCCGCGGAAGTACTCCACATGGGCGCCTTCGAGCTGCGCCGTGCGCAAGCCTATCCACGGCATGTGCGTGGACAGGTTGTACCACGCGTTGCGCCGCGCTATGTGCCGGGTTTGCGCTTGCTCGTAGTGAAGCACCAGCCCCTCGTGGCTGGCATAGAACGCGGCACGATAAGCATGGTCCACCCCCTTGCCCGTAATGGCCTCGAGGAAGTGAAGCGAATCGCCGATGGAATCGACGATGGCGCGATACGCGTCCACGTTCGGCGAATGCCCGAAGAACTCGAGATCCCAGTACTCCGGATGGTGCAAGTCCGCGAAACCGCCGTCGACGAGCGAACGGACGAAATTCAACGTGAGAGCGGCGCGCTCGTAGCCGCGCAGCAGCAAGGTCGGGTCCGGGTCTCGCTCGGCGAAGGTGAACCCGGGACGGTTGACCAAGTCTCCGCGATAGCACGGCAAAGTGACGCCGTCGCGGGTCTCGGTGTCGGCACTGCGCGGCTTGGCGTATTGCCCTGCCATGCGGCCAATGCTGGTGACCGGCACTTTCAACCCGTGCAGCAGCACCAGACTCATCTGCAGCAAAATTTTCAGGCGCCGGACCACTGGCTCCGACATGCAGTCCTCGAAGCTCTCCGCACAGTCCCCGCCTTGCAGGATGAACCGCTGCCCCTTTTGCGCCTCGGCCAATTGCGCCTTCAGGGCGTCCACTTCCCACGACACCACGATGGGCGGCAGGCGGCCAAGAGCCGCCACGGCGTCGGCCAAAGCCACCGCGTCGCGGTATTGGGGTTGTTGCAGGGCTGGCTTTGTCTGCCAACTTGCGGGATTCCAGGGTTGCAGCAAGGGAGTATCCGGGGAAAAACAAGTGCCGGGCGATGCGGGGTCGGTTTCGTGTACCAAACTAGTGTAACAACCCCGGATCATCACGCGAACCGCAAGGTCCGACGATTGCGGCAATTCCCGGTCGCTTTCCGGGGGCAAGGCGCGGCACACTGGGGTTTCCGACCTCCTTGCGCAAGGAACACACCATGCAACGGATTCTGGTCCTCGGTGCCGGCAAGATCGGCGCCCTCATTTCCGGCCTGTTGGCGGAGTCCGGCGCCTACCACGTCGACCTTGCCGACCGCCTCCCCGGCGCCGCGGCAG
>JBEGRA010000168.1:0-2754 GCA_041180705.1 Pseudomonadota bacterium
CCAGCGCCAGCAACGAGGATAACAGCGCGCCAACCCACAAAATGCCTGGCGAGATGTCCCTTAGCTGCGACAACTGCGGGCTGAGGCTGAGCGGGAACAGAGTGGTGACGATCAGGAAAAACACGACCGGTTGCAGCATTTGTCCCGGGCGCCGGAAGGCGAGGACCAAATCCCGGCGAAAGGTAGCCACTGCGGCCGCGACCATGCCTGTCGGTGCCAAGCGACTACCTCCTGTCATGCGAGTTCCAACGTGTGCACGCCCGGCGCCGGTATGGGCTGGTGAGTCGTGGCCAGCACCACGCCCCCTCCAGCCGCGTGTTCGGCCAGCAAACCCGCGAAAAGTTCCACGCCGGCGACATCCAGGTTGGTGAATGGCTCATCCAGCAACCAAAGCGGCGCCCCGCTCAGCAGCACGCGCGCCATGGCAGCTCGGCGCTTCTGCCCGGCGGAGAGCATTCGCGTCGGGCGGTCCGCGTGCTCCGCAACGCCGAGGCGCGAGAAGGCGGCATCCATGTCCGCATCAGTCACTTGCCGACGCAGCCCGACGAGATACCGCACGTTCTCGCGCGCGGTGAGGTCCGCCTTGAGGGCCGGTTCGTGGCCGAGACAGGCCATTTGTGCCCCGAACTCCTCGCCCATGGCTCGGGTTTCGCAACCATTCCAGAGGACGCGCCCATCCTCCGGCCACAGGAAGCCCGCGATCACTCGCAGCAGACTGGTCTTGCCGGCCCCGTTCGGCCCACGCACGTGCCAAAGCGTCCCGAGCGGTGCATCCAGATGGACGCCGCGCAGAACGTGGCGCTCGCCTCGCCAGAGGTGAACGCCGTCGACTTGCAGACCCGTCGGGGTGGGTGCCAGCACTGCGGACCAGAAGTTGCCGAAACAGCCTCGAATGATACAACGCGCGCCGTCCGGATACCTGCTGGAGCGTGTGCTGGACAGCGCACGGGAATGCCCTTCTCACCATCCGAAGTCGCTTGCATCTTTCAGGCGGATTGTCGGACGATACGCCCTCCACGGTTTCCGGTATCGAGAGTCCGCCATGTTTCCGCCTCTGCGCGTCGAACCCACCTACCGCAAGCTGGCTTTGGCCATCGAGACCCGCATCCTGGAGCGCAGCCTGCGCGATGGCGAACCGCTCCCAACGGAAGCCGAGCTGTCGACCCAATTCGACGTTCATCGCTCCACCGTTCGCGAGGCATTGCGTGAACTCGAGAGCGCCGGGCTGGTCACCCGACGCCGCGGTACCAAACGCCTCGTGGTCACACGCCCCGGCGCGGCCCGCATCGCCGATACGGTGGGACGGGCGCTTTCGCTGGAAGATGTGACTGTACTCGAGGTCTGGGAGGCGCTGCATTTGGTCGCGCCGGCCGCGGCAGCCAACGGTGCCCGCCGCCGGACGGCCGCCGACCTGGCCGCCATCGAGGCGGCCTACCAGCGCTTTACCGAGGACAGCGTGGATACCGCCCGCGCTCTGGTACACATGCTGGCCTTCTTCCGCGCCGTGACGCGCACCAGCGGGAACCGCGTGCTGATGCTGACGCTGGAACCGCTGCTGAAACTGATGGAGCCCACCCTCGCGCAGATGGTGGCTGGGGTGCCGCAAGCCCGCGCGCGCATCACCACGGCCCAACGCCGCATCCTCGAAGCCCTGACGGCGCGCGATACCGAAGCAGCCCGCACCTGGATGTCACGCTATCTGCGCGACTTCCGCCGCGGCTACGAACTGGCAAGTATCTCGCTCGAACAGCGCGTGGCTTGGCGCAGTTCGAATCGATAGAAAGCCGTCGGGTTGGGCGGCCCGTTGAGGGTCAGTACCCAGTCCTCCACGTGGGAGAACACCGCGCCTATTTTTTCCATGGCGCGGCGTGACCTGCGGTTGTCTGGCCCAACGTGGAACCAGACGGTATCTGCGAACCCCGCCGCATGCGCGAGCATCAAGGCCTTCATTTCGCCGTTGCAGGCACCTCCCCAGCAGTCCCGTGCGATGAAGGTATAACCGATGCAAACGGTTCGCTCGGCGGGTCGGTAATCGTAAAACCGCGAACTGCCGATGATGCGACCGGATTCCCGCTGGACCACCGTCAGCGCCCCACCGGATGCCAGTGCTCCGGCGAACAGTTTCTCGAAGACCGGCCGCTGGTAGCGCAAACGGTCCGGGTGCTGCTCCCAAAGCAAAGGGTCGCTGGCAACGGCGTAGAGCGCGTCGAAGTCCGTGGCCACCAATGGGCGCAACCGGAGTGTTGGGCCCTCCAGCACGGGTTGCTGGAGGGAAGCAGGTAGGTCGATGCGGTCCATGTGCTGATAGCATAACGGTCCCACCTGCCCGGGTGGCGAAACCGGTAGACGCAGCGGACTTAAAATCCGCCGAGGAAACTCTTGCGGGTTCGAGTCCCGCCCCGGGCACCAGAAATTCGGCGCGTGTCAGTGGCGCGCCGCCAGCGCGAAATCCAGCATCTCGTTAAGAGCACCCCAAGCGACACTGCTATGCGTATCGCCGGGAACAACGCGGCCCCTCACCTCGTACCCTGCGCCAGCGCTACTCACCTGCAGGTTGCGCAGCAAATCCCGCGCGTTATCCACCATGGCGGCACTGACCACCAACTGTCGAGCCTCGGCTGTGCTCATGCCGGGCGGTATTCCCGGGGGCAAAGGCTCGTCGGGTCCGGGTTGCTCGAGGGCGCCCACCACGATGTAGACACGCGGTGCCACCTTGCCCGCCTTTACCTGTTCCAGAAAACGCGCTTGGCCATC
>JBEGRA010000169.1:0-3206 GCA_041180705.1 Pseudomonadota bacterium
GCACCATCGCTCAGCGACGGGTGCGCCAGGAACCAGCCCCCAAGGCTTTACGCCGGGGGCTACAATCCGGCACAGGCTTCACCGTGCCGGGGTTCGCATGAAACGTTTCGCTTCGCTGGTCTTTCTCGTTGCCGCCAGTCTCGGTACCGGCGCTTCTGTCGCCGCGAGCAACGCAGCCAGCACCACGGCAATCAGCGCCCCGGTCACCCTCTGGTCCGGCGGCACCATCATCACGATGGCGGGAGACGCGCCCGAGACTGTCGAAGCGCTCGCCGTTCGTGACGGCCGCTTGCTCGCCGTGGGCACGCTAGCCGAAGTGCGCCGCGCCGCCGGCAAGAAATACCAAACCATCGACCTGAAGGGCCGCACGGTGTTGCCGGGCTTCATCGATGCACATGGCCACGTCAGTTCCGTCGGTCAGGCGGCAGCGCTGGCCGCACTCGCCCCACCGCCCGTCGGCAAAGTGAACTCCATCGCCGCGCTGCAGGAAGCCCTGCGCCGCTACCAGCCGCCGCCAGGCATGCCGTTCATCATGGGCAGCGGCTATGACGATTCGCAGCTTGCCGAACACCGCCACCCGACTCGCGAAGACCTCGACGCAGTCTCCGCGGAAAAGCCTATTCTCATCGTGCACGCCAGCGGACACTTCGGCGTGATGAACAGCGCCATGCTGAAGCTGGCCGGCATCACGGCGGACACCCCGAACCCGCCCGGCGGCATCATCCGTCGCGAAGCGGACGGCAAGACACCCGATGGCGTGTTGGAGGAAACCGCCTTCATCGGCGCCGCAGTGAAGCTGGTGCCCCCGTCACTCGATGGCGGCGTGGCAGCGCTGGTGGCTGGCGAGAAGATTTACGCCAGCCGTGGCATCACCACCGCGCAGGAAGGTCGCGTGATGCCGGAGTCCTGGCCAGCACTGGCTGAAGCGGCGAAACGTGGCGCGCTGCCGCTGGATACCGTGGCGCTCGTTTCATTCGAACGCGACTGGCCGGAAGCAGTACGCGCGCGTATCGGCGGCGGTTACGAAGGCCGGCTACGCATTGCGGGCATCAAGCTCACCATCGACGGCAGCCCCCAAGGCCGCACCGCGTGGCTCCACGACCCCGTCACCGTGCCCCCGCCGGGCAAGCCCGCGGATTACCACGGCTACCCCGCCATCGACCTCGGCTTGTTCAACGCGAAGCTCGCCGAAGCCGCCAGCCACCACTGGCAAGTGTTCGTGCACGTGAATGGCGACGAGGCCATGCAGGCTCTCATCGACGGCGTGGCGAAGAATGGCCTCACCGGCCAACGCACCATCGCCATTCACAGCCAGGTGGTGCGTGCCGAGCAACTCGCTGCCATGAAGCAGCAGGATATCCAGCCGAGCTTCTTCGCCAACCACACCTACTACTGGGGCGACTGGCACCGGGAAGTGACGCTGGGACCGAAGCGCGCGGAGTTCATCTCGCCGCAGGCCTCGGCCTGGGCGCTTGGCCTGCGCCCCACTGCCCACAATGACTCGCCCGTGGTGCCCCCGGACATCCTGCGACTGATGTGGTCCTCAGTAAACCGTCGGACCCTGTCGGGCGACATCTTGGGGCCTCTGGAGCGCATCTCGCCCTATCGCGCCCTGCAACAGGTAACAGTGAACGCGGCGTGGCAGATCCATGAAGACGCGGACAAGGGCAGCCTCGTGGCGGGCAAGCGCGCGGACCTCGTCATGCTGGACCAGAACCCGCTCACCATCGACCCGACACAATTGCATGCTATTCAGGTGGTGGCCACCGTGAAGGACGGCAACGTGATCTACGGGAGCCTACCCTGACAATGCGCATTTTCACTCTCGTTGGGGTCTTCCTCTATTGGTGCGGTGGCCTGGCCAATGCTCAAATGCCCAACATCGGGCCGGAAGCGGAACCCGCGCCACCACAACCGGGCGCCATAGCACTGCTCGACTCCAAAGGGACGGACCGCGAGGTCTGGCATCGCGACAGCGGCCTTCTGGCAGTACGGAACGTCAATATCCCCACACTCCTGCCCTTCCTGCCCAAAGGCAAAGCCAACGGGGCTGCCGTCATCGTTGCGCCGGGTGGCGGCTTTCTGGGTCTCGCCATCGAGAAGGAAGGCTGGCGCATAGCGGAGGAACTGGCGAAGCGCGGCTTCACCGCCTTCGTGCTGAAGTACCGAACCCTGCCTACGCCTCCCGATCAGGCGCAGTTTGCGGCTGAATTGAAAGCGATGATCCACGGCGGCAAGGCCAGTTTCGCGCCGCCGCCGGATACACCCACCGAGGCGCAGCAAGATGGGTTGGCAGCACTGAAATACGTGCGAACCCATGCGGCCGAATGGGGAATCGATGCGCAACGCGTCGGGTTCATGGGATTCTCGGCCGGCGGCTTCCTGACGCGTTCAGTCATTGCCGAAGGCGGGCCCCAACGGCCGGATTTCGCAGCCCCCATCTACCCGAACATGGCCGCCATGAACGTGCCTGCCGACGCACCGCCCATGTTCGTCGTCATCGCTGCTGACGACTTCCTGCTGACACGCGAGCAAGGCTTTCCACTGGTGGAAAGCTACCGGAAAGCCGGACGCTCCATCGAGTTCCACTTGCTGTCGAGTGGTGGCCACGGTTTCGGCGGCGGCGTCCCCGGTACTCCGACCGAAGGCTGGATGGACCTCTATTTCCGCTGGTTGCGCGACACCGGCATGACGCAACCCACCATGCACTGATCACCGAAGACACCTTTTGTCGCCGAAGTACGCAATGGGGAACGCGGCGACTGTCGCTGCTAGCGAAGCACGCCAGTACGCGCCCCGTGACGTGCATAAGCCAGCAGCACCAAACCCATGGTGAAAATGACGGCGCTGAACACCGCAGCGCCGCCACCCATGATGCGGATGCCGTCCGACAGTGCGTAGTTGTGCAGGAACGTTACAGCCATGCCTGCCACCGAGACGGCGAATACCGGCACCGCGCGTCGCTGCCGCAGCAGCAGTAGCAAAGAGCCGAGCACCCCGCCCCACACGCCCAGCGCCCAGGTAGCCACTACCCATGTCGGCAGGCCGGTGAAGTAAGCCAACTGTTCGGCGTTGAAAGGCGCCAAGTAGGCTGCGTTGCGGCTCTCGGTCATGGTGTAGTCGAAGGCGCCGATACAGTTCCACAGCAACGCCACGATCCCGACGGCCCACACATGCCAAGGCGCCCTGCTGCCCACATTCGCTGA
>JBEGRA010000170.1:0-4300 GCA_041180705.1 Pseudomonadota bacterium
GCCTTCGTCCAGCCCTCGCATGCGGCTGATGACCGCCAGAAACACCGGCAGACTGTTGGACACCAAGGACGCGAAAACCGCCGCCAGAATGGCGCAAACGACCGCGACTTTCGCGTGGCCCGCGGCCTGCCCGGGTGATGGAGGGTTTGCCGAGTGGTTCAAAGACGCAGCACCAACTTGCCGATGAAGTCGCCGGACTCGAGCTGCCGCATGGCCTGCTGGAAGTCGGCGAAGTCATATACCCGGTCGATTACCGGGTGAATATCGTGCTGCTCCATGAAAGCCACCATGCGGACAAACTCCGCTCGGGAAGCAGCGATGACGCCGCGTGCCGTAGCTCCTTTGCTGATGAGCTCATAAGTGGGAAGAGTGGCGTCGTACCCGCCCAGCCCACCCACCAAAGCCAGTGTTCCTTCTCTGGCGAGACTCTTCAGCGAGCCCTCCATGGTCGAGCGGCCGCCCATGTCCAACACCAAGTCGGCACCGCGTCCGTCAGTCAATTCGAGCACGCGGGAGGCCCAATCCGGATTTTCCCGATAATTGATGCCGGCTTGCGCTCCGAGGCGCGACATTTTTTCCAGTTTCTCGTTGGAACTGCTCGTGACGATGACACGGGCGCTTTGCGCCACCGCAAACTGGATGGCAAAGGCCGAAACGCCGCCGGTACCCTGAACCAGCACCGTATCACCCGGCTTGATGGACTTGCCCATGCCGGTGGCCGCCCAGGCCGTGAGGGCCGAAGACGGCAAAGTGGACGCCTCTTCGAAAGACAGGTGGCGAGGCATGGGCGAAACGCCAGTTTCTTCCAGCACCACGTAGTCGCCGAAGACTCCGTCCAGCGTCCACCCGTGCGAGTAAGCCAGTACGTCGTCCCGCAAGGGCGAGTCCACGTAGTTCGAGAAGAACTGGCTGACGACCTTGTCGCCAACCGCTGCAGTCTGCACCTTGGCGCCAATGCGGACTACCTCACCCGCAGCATCGGAACCGCCGATTTGACCCGTGAGGTCGTCGGTGACCCCGAACACGGAGTTCAGCATTTCGCTGACTTCCACATCCCCGCGCTGGATGGAAGCCGCCCGGATCTTCACCAAGACCTGCGTTTCACTGACGACCGGCAGTTGGGCTTGCGCCAGACGCCAATGGTAGGCGCCTGAAGAATCGCGCTCGAGTTGTACTTCACGGGCAACAGTGGGCAATGCGGGCAAATTCATGAGTTCCTCATCTAATTTTCTTTGAACGATCAAAGTTTCGCAGCGGCCCAAACCGCATTTCACCGCCGCGACAGTGCCGCCTGATGTTGGCCCCGTGCATCGCAGCTGTGCATGGCCATCAGGGCATAGGCGGTGGCCATGTTCGACAAGTAGTTCTGGAAGCCGTCAGCGAACAGGGAGGCAGTAAACCACCGCCCCGATTCGCGCTGATTCGTGCGCAGCCATTGGACGCCGCGCTGCGCTGGTGCCATCGACGTGCCAGTCCCAGTCTCGCAAAGAGCTAGTGTTGCCAGCGCAGTCGCGTAGCCGTCGCTCGGACCATTCTTGGGATTGGGCGTACCGCCATGGCGCTTCCAGTTTCCCATCGAGGGCAACGACCAACCGCCGTCCGCGCGCTGCAGCGCCAGCAAGGAACGAAGATAACCAGTTCGCTGCTTGGGTGTCAGCACCCCTGGCGTCCGGACGGACGCCCACAGCAGCACTGCCTGGTCATGCAAATTGTCTGGCGGATTTCGCCGCAGGAAGCCCTGCAGGCGCTCAAGCCCTGCGGCCGGGACTTTCTCCTCGCGGAATTCCTTCGGGGCATAACCCATGGCGAGCGTCACCATGAGCGCAAGATAACGAGGGTCACGCTCGAGGAAGGGCAGCAACCCGTCCGCATCGACACCCCAGGAACCATCCGGCCTCTGGGTGGTCCACAGATAGTCGAACAAGGCTCGGGTATCTGCAGGAAGTTCACTGCCCGGGGCATCTCCTACCGTGAATGCCGCCACGGCAGCACCCGCGATGATGGTGGAAATTCCGGTTTTCTGCTGCGCCTCGTTCAGCGCAAAGGCACTGGCACCGGCACGAACTTCGTCCCGAACAGGATCCTGCTGGCCACGGCCAAACTGCGGGTGGGCCATCAAATAAGAAACGGTGGTATGACAGGTACCGCACTGGTTCTTGCGGACCCATCTCAACGCGACATCGTCCAGAAAGTGCGTGGCAGTCTCTTCGCTGAACGCCGCGGCGCGGGGTTCTTCAGGCGTTGCCCGCGGCACGCCATCCAACCAAAGACTCTGGAAAAGCTTCCAATCGATGGGTGCCTGCTCCGACGGCAGGGCTTCGGCCCCGACCGAGAGCGGGGCCAGGGTAGCCGAGAAGACCAGGAGAATCGACAGAAAACGACTCCGGATCTTCACGGCTTCCCCCTTCAGCCCGTGGTGGCCTGCTACCACTCAACCGGCTGCTGTCAACTCAGAACGTCTTGCGCACGGAGACGCCCACCCAACGCGGCGGCGCGAAGCCCTGGAGGAAATTGCCCCAGTAGGCATTCGTGTCGTAGCTGAACACCATGCGGTCCTTGTTGCTGATGTTCTTCACGAACGCAGCCACTTCGACCCCTTGGCTTTCGAGATTCAACACCACGCGAGCATTGTGGACGAAGGAACCACGAATCTGCGTACCAATGTGGTTGTCGGTCGACGTGTAGCGATCGCCCAGGTAGTTTCCGTCCCAGGTGATGGCCAACGACCCGAACGACAGGTCGAAAGACTTGGTCACGCTGCCGTTGACCGTGATCTTCGGCGCCTGGGCCGCTTGGGTGTCACGGATGCCCTTGTAAGCCGTGGTGACATCGTACAGCTTGGTGTCCAGCAGCGATGCAGCCAGGTTGATGTCGAGCCCATGTACCGGCCTGGCGGCAATCTCCAACTCCGCGCCGTAGAAGCGGCCGTCGTTGTTGGCGACGATGCCGGCCACACCACGGAAGTTGTAGCCCTGGAAGTTCTTGTAGTCGTAGTAGAAGGTGCTGGCATTCACGCGCAGCTTCTTGTCCATCAGGTCGAGCTTCACGCCGGCCTCGTAGGCCAGGAGGTGCTCGGCCTCATAGCGCGTCTCCGGGATGAAATTGGTGTTACCCGTTCCCCACGGATTCACGCCACCGACCGCGTCCAGGAATGTCTGATCGGGGAAACCGTTCAGGTTGGTGTTGTAGCCACCCGCCTTGACGCCTCGCGAGACGCTCACGTAGACGAGCGAGTTTTCGTTCGGCTGGTAGTCCAGGCCGAGCTTGCCGCTCCACAGGTTGTCGTTCAAGTGGGCCGCGGAGCCGACCGCCGGATTGGAGGCCGTGTAGTCGTAAACAATGTCGGCAGGGGTCGCGGAAGCCCCGAAAAGGAACGCGTAGGACTTGGACGAGAAGCGCTTCTTTTCGTTGGTGAAGCGCAGACCGCCGGTCAGCTTCAACTTGTCGGTGAGGCTCTTTTCCACCTGACCGAAGACGGCCCAGCTATTGGTCGACTGGGTCACGTCATTGGTGAATTCGATGCCAAACGACGGAACCGGGAAGCGCTGCGGCTGAACCTGGCTGGTCTTGAGGTAGTACATGCCCGCCGTGTAGTTCAGGTCACCGCTCACACCATTGATGCGCAATTCCTGGGAATACTGGTCGAGATCCTGACCGTAGTTGAAGTAGCCGGAATCGCCGGGGGTTCCCACGAACGACACCAACGGGGTTCCGTCAGCGTCTTCCTGATAGTCGAACTTGAATTTCGTGTAGTTGCTGATGGAGGTCAGCGTCGCCTCACCGAGGTTGTACGTCAGGTACAGGGTCGGCGAAATGCGCTCGTTCTGCAGGTAGCCGACATCATTGAACCCAGTACGGAAGGTGTTGCCGTCCGTGTCGCGGTAGAACTGGTGGTCCAAGCCGGGGCCGAGCAAATAGTCACCTTCAACATTCGCGGGCAGATAGTCCACGCTGCCGATCGCCGTGTTGAAGTAGGACGGACGCGAGATGTACGTGCCCTCGCGATGGCGCGGGCTCTTGTCATAGCTCAGCGCAATGCGGGCAGTGAGGGCGTCGGACAGATCCGCCTCCAACTGGCCGCGAATGCCGAAGCTGTTCTTTTCGTACTGCGCGGGCGTATTCAGCGAAGAATTTTTCAGCCAGCCGTCGGCCTTCTCGAGGCCACCGGAAAGACGGAAGCGCACGGTATCGGAGAGGGGGCCGCCAACGGCAGCTTCCAAGCGCGTATCGTTGTAGCTGGAAGCACTTATTTCAGCAAAGCCATTCCATTCCTTGCTGGGACGCGTGGTGATGAAGTTGG
>JBEGRA010000171.1:0-4753 GCA_041180705.1 Pseudomonadota bacterium
ACCCGGAATCGGGCACTCAAGGGCACAGATCACGCGTTTTCGCTCGAACCGAGTGGTCTCCGACGCATGGTGCGCGACTTGGAACGCGCCCACGTCGCCCTCGGGGACGGGATCAAGCGCGTCTATCCGTCTGAAGCGGCCCCGCTCCGCAAAATGCGGAAATCACTCGTCGCGGCACGGCCGATGAAGGTCGGACAGGTGATTCAGAAGGGCGATCTGCTGCGGAAATCGCCCGATGGGGGCATTCCGGCGTACCAACTCGACGCCGTGGTGGGCTTCACGCTCGTGAAACCGCTGGCTGAAGACGAACCACTCACGTACGAGCACCTCGAAGGGAGCCTCCATGCTGCCGCAAGTTAAGGTCCAACTCCCGCGGGACATGGGCGACCGTACATGGGGACAGGAGTTGCTCGTCATCGAGACGGACCAGTACATCGGGAAGGTGATGCACATGCGGGCCGGGGGCGCAGGCGGCTTGCAGGCGCATGTCGAGAAGGACGAAGCCAGCTATCTCGTGTCGGGCCTTGCGTGGGTCTACACGGACACGGGCGATGGGACGCTGACGCGGTTCCAGTGGCATCCCGGTTCGGCTATTCACATCCCGCCGGGAGCCGTCCACAAGGTCGAAGCCATCGAGGACTGCGTCATCTTCGAGGCGTCCACGCCGCACTTCAACGACCGCATCCGACTCGAAGAGCAGTACGGACGCACGGATACGGGTGGACTCCCGACCACCAAGTGAGGTGCCTGCTGGTCGTGGCGCTCGTCTGTGCGGGCTGCGACTCGCCTACGGCTCCAAGTGCGGCCGCGCCTAGTCCAAGTGCGGCCGCGCCTAGTTCGGAACGGTCGGCTTCGTGCCGTGAGCCGTGGACGCTGGTCGCAACGGAGGCGCGTCTCTGCTCGGGCCAGTAGTCGCGTTCATCCCGGCGCGAGGTGGGAGTAAGCGTGTGCCCCGTAAGAACCTCCACATACTGGGAGGTCATCCGCTGCTGGCCTACAGTATCGCGGCGGCAAAGGACGCGGGGCTGTTTGATGCGGTCTACGTCAGCACGGAAGACGCCGAGATTGCGAACGTGGCGCGGTACTACGGGGCGCAGATCATCGATAGACCACCCCACTTCGCGCTCGATACGTCACCGGATATTCAGTGGCTCGGCCATGCGATTGATGCCATTGGGAAACCCGCGTATCTCCGGTGGGCGCTGCTCAGGCCGACCTCGCCGTTCCGCACCGCCGACACGATCCGGCGAGCGTGGCGCACGTTCCTCTCCCACGACTGTGCCGACAGCATCCGGGCCGTCGAGCCGGTGACGCAGCACCCCGGCAAGATGTGGACATGTGCAGGTGACGGGCACCCGATTCGTCCACTGCTCGACCAGAAGCTGTCAGACGGCACCCCGTGGCACTCGTCCCCGACGCAGAGCCTGCCGCGCTACTACGTACAGAATGCCTCGCTCGAAATGGGCTGGGGGGCCAACGTGTGGGAATACCACACCCTGCACGGCCGCAAAGCCGCCCCGTTCTTCACGACGGGCTATGAAGGATTCGACATCAACCATGCCCGAGACATCCGAGAAGCCGACTACCTCCTCGCCAGCGGGGAAGCGACACTTCCGCCCGTATCTGTGGAACCAGTGGCGGCGCACCTATGGGGCGTCTGACGCGCCGATTTTCGTCGGGCCGTTCCTCGGAGAAGTCGGCTTCGAAGCGCTGTACTGGCTCCCGTTCCTTGCCCAACTGCGCCACGAGCTCGGGATCGAGCGCGACCGGCTGATTCCGATCACCAGGGGCGGTGCGGCTGTCTGGTACGACGCCCCGAAGGGGATCGAGCTCTTCGACATGCGGACGCCGCAGGATGTGCGCGTCGAGAACCGGATGCGGCACGCCGAGACGGGGCAGTTGAAACAGACGCATGTGCGGCCCTTCGACCGGCAGGTGTACCGCGACGTGGCCGATACGCTCGGGCTGTCGTCGTATCAGACCCTGCACCCGGCATGGATGTACCAGACGCTGCGTCCGTTCTGGGAAGCGGAAACCGGCCTGACGTGGCTGCAATCACGCGTCCGGTTCACGCCCATGCCGCTGCTCAACATCGACGGGGTGACGCTGCCGAAGGACTTCGTCGCGGTGCGGTTCTACTTCCGCCCGACGTTCCAGCGGTCGCCGCTCAACCTCGACTTCGCCACGCACTGCGTCCGCATGATTGCGAAGACCAATCCGGTGGTCATCCTGAACAACCCGCACGTTGTGGACGATCATCTGGACTTCGTGCCGAAAGACGAGCCGAACGTCACCATCCTGTCTGACCTGGTAGACCTGACGCCCGCGAACAACCTCGCGGTACAGAGCGCAGTGCTGCAGCAGGCACTGGGCTATGTCGGCACGTACGGCGGCATGGCGCAACTGGCCCTCCGCATGGGGAAACCGTGTGTAGCGCTGTACGACGAGTGGCACGGGACGGCCTTGCCGCATAGGCATCTGTCCGACGCGCTGGCGCTGTCGCTGCGCACGACGTTCACGACGCTGCGGGTGGGCGATCTACCGCTGTTGCAATCGGTCCTACCGGCCGTCACCCTCGCAAAATAACCGCGATAGATCGCTTGCGCGGCACTAGGCGACATGCGATTCTGTGACCGTCGCTGGGCTTCTCTCTCGCACCTCCACTCATGGGGCTGTCTCTCTTCGGAGAGATGGCCTACATGGGACCAGACGACGCGGTGCCGCCGACCACAACGGGCGTTTCTTGGCGTGAGGCTGACATCTGAGCCACGCGCCTCGTATCGGACGAGATGACTGTGCCGCCGACAGTGACGGGCGTATCGCGGGCCGCCGACGCGTAATCGGGCGTATCGGGATGACTGCTGTGGTCAGTTCGCAGCCATCCGGCACCTTCGCTGACCTCCACTTGTTCATTCGCACGCCTCGCGTGCAGAAGGTCATCGCATGGCAGATTACGCCCTGAATTCCGGCGATTTCGTGCGTCCGCACAAGTCGCCCTGGGGTGCGTTCCCGACGCGCTCCATGAAGCTCTCGACCGGCATCTCGTCGAACACCGTCCGCGTCGGCCAGCTGGTTGGCCTCGACACGGCCAGCACGTCGTACACCGACTGCATCGTCCCGATTGCGCAGTCGAGCAACTCGCTGAACCCCGGCGCGGGCACCATCGTCGGCTTCGCGGCTGAGAACAGCACGGCCAACGGCGCACAGACCGCGCAGGGCACCGTCATTCCGGTGTACGAAGCGAACCCGCTGGTCGAGTTCCGCGCCCGGACCCGTTTCGGCCTGCTAAACTCCACCATCGTGGGTCAGCCGAAGGAACTCCACCGCGATTCCACGCTGGGAATCGATGTCGTCAACCTTGCGACCTCGTCGCTCGCCACGCCTGCGAAGTGTGTGATCGTCACGAGCCTCATCGACAACGCTGGAGACAGCGGCGGTGCGGTCACGTTCCGGTTCAACACGTCGTCGGGTTACCTGGCGTTCTTCAAGTAAGCGAGGGCTGACACATGGCACAGGTACGCGGCACGTTCGACGCCCTCTACGACAACATCGACAAGTCGCTGATGGGCATCATGAAGGGCCAGCTCAAGGAGCTGCCCAAGATCTACAGCGAGTACTACAACATCAAGTCCTCGGATCGAAAGTTCGAGCGCGTGGTGACCTACGTACCCTTCGGGGACACGGCGGCGAAGGCTGAAGGTGATACGTTCGCGATGGATCAGATCCGTCAGGGCTACACCAAGGATTTCACGCACACCGAAAACGGCCTCGGCTTCGAGGTGACGCAGACCGCGATGGAAGACGACGCGGAGAACCTGCTCTCCCGTGCGGGCGAGTGGCTCGCGTTCTCGGCCCGCTACGTCGAGGAAGGCCGTGCGGCGAACCCGCTGAACAACGGCTTCACCACGGAAACCACCCCGGACGGTGTGTCGCTGTTCAACACCGCGCATGTCCTGCGATCCGGTGGGACGGCGAAGAATCGCCCGTCCACCGACGCCGACCTCTCGGCGCAGTCGCTGGCGCAGGCGATGATCGACCTCCAGACCGACCAGAAGGACGAAGCGGGCCATCTCGCCGCGCCGGTCACGTCGTGGAATCTCGTGATTCCGCCCGCGCTGGAGTTCCTCGCGGATCGTCTCATCAACTCGACCGGCCTGCCGGGGTCGAGCGACAACGACCGCAACCCGCTGAAGTCGCGTCGTACGTGGAACATCATCGTGAATCCGCGTCTCACGGACCCGGACGCGTGGTTCCTGCTGGCGTCGAACAAGGCGCAGCACGGCCTGACGTTCTACCGCCGCGTCCCGATCACGCTGGAACCGTCCACCAAGGACGCCCGCACGGGGAACACGATCGTGAAGGTGCGTCACCGCTTCTCGGTCGGCGCGTGGACGTGGGTGGGCGCGTACGGCTCGGCCGGGGCCTAGTTCGAGACGGGAGGGGCCGCGCTGAACATCGCGTGGTCCCCCTCCATCTTTAGGAGAACAACAGATGGGTGTGTCTCGATTCTCAGGCCCGGTGTACGGGGCCAAGGCCGTCATCGCGACCGCGACGATTGCCACGAGCAGCACGGGAGCGTCGTCGGCGCTTGCGTGTTCGTGGGTCGTTCCGGCGTACGAAGACTGGTTCATCACGGAAATCAGCGGCTACTGCTCGACGTGTTCGAGCGGCGGCAACACCGTTACGGTCAAGAGCGAAGGCGGCAGCACCACTGCGGCGTTCCGCGATTGGGCGGGCGGGACCAACAGCACCG
>JBEGRA010000172.1:0-3385 GCA_041180705.1 Pseudomonadota bacterium
CCGGGCGAAAACCGCGAACGGCTGCCGTTGCCGGAGACCATCGTGGCGCCTTACCTCTTCCTTCTCGGGCCCGCAGCGCGCGGCGTCACTGGTGGTTCATTCGACTGCCAGGAACCTGCCAAACCGGCGTAGTCCACCCCGGCACACAGTGCCGTCACCTGGTCTTCGTCCAGCTCGACACTACGGCCGCGCGCCAGATTGCGCGGCATGGAAAAGCCAAGAAACTGGGTGCGCAGCAACCGGCCGACATCCACGCCGATGGCCGCCAACGCCGCCCGCAAATCGCGAGCGCGGGCGCCACGCGTGGTCACGTTGATCCACGCATTCGCACCCTCACCCGGTTCGGCGGCGCACTTCAACACCTCGAAGGGCGGGTCGCCAGCGGCGGCCGTGGGGCCGAGCCGTGCCAACTCGGCTTCGTCCGGCAAACGACGCACGCGCACCGCGTAATGAGTCTCGTGGGCGGCCGCTTTCTTCGACACGGCGGCGCGCAAGGCACCATCCGTAGTGAACAACTCGAGCCCACCGTCCGAGGGAGCCATGGCACCCAAAGGCAACCAGCGCGCTCCCTTTACCTTGGGCAGACGATCTTCGACGGGCGTGGTGCCCTCGGGTGCATCGGCAGCGCGGGCCGGTTCACCCGGCGAGCGGTGATAGGCAATGACACGCGTACGGGTAGGCGACGTAGCCGCCAACCGAAGGCGACGACCGTCGAGCGCCACCACATCCTTGGGGCCCAGCGCCTGGCCGGGCGCAGCGGGCTGACCGTTGACGGTGAGCCGGCCCTGAACCAACCACGCTTCCACCTGGCGACGCGAAGCGACACCGGCGGCCGAAAGAACCTTCTGGATTCTCAAAGGGATTCCGCCGGCTTGGGGTCATCACTGCCTACCGCGTCGCCTTCAGGGGCGTCACCTTCAAGGGCGGCGCCGTCGGCATCGCCGGCCTCTTCCGAGAGTTCGGCAGCGGCTTCGGTGGCCGGGTCTTCGGGACCCACGGCCACTTCTTCGGCAGCTTCGGCCGACTCTTCCACGGGCCCACTGGCGTCTGCATCGGCATCTGCACTGGAATCCGCAGCGGCATCCGCAGGGGCCTCTGTCGCAGCCACCGCGGCCTGCGTCTCTGGAAACTCCAGCTGCACACCGAGGTTCTCGACGTCGCGCAACTGCGCCAGCGTCGGCAGGTTGTCGAGGCTCTTCAGGCCGAAGTAGTCGAGGAACTCGCGAGTGGTACCGAGCAGTTCCGGGCGCCCCGGCACCTCTCGGTAACCCACGGTACGAATCCAGCCGCGCTCCTGGAGGGTCCGGATGATGTTGGGGTTCACCGCCACGCCGCGGATGTCTTCGATTTCACCGCGCGTGATGGGTTGCCGGTACGCGATGAGCGCCAGTGTTTCCAGCAAGGCACGCGAGTACTTGGCCGGGCGTTCCTGCCACAGACGCGAAACGACGCTCGCCGACTCCGGCCGCACCTGCACGCGGAAGCCGGTGGCAACTTCGCGAAGTTCAATGCCGCGAGTCGCGTAGTCCGCCGCGAGCGCTTCGAGCGCCATGCGCACTTGCTGTGTCCCGGGTCGCTCCGCCTCGTCGAAGAGGTCGGCAATTTGTTCGGGGGTCAGCGGGCGCCCGGCTGCCAGCAAAGCCGCTTCGCAGACATTGCGCAGCGCCAGGTCGCCGGCCACGTTGACGGCTTCGCCAGCGTCGGCCTCCGCGGTTGGCACGGGGTCCGGGGCAGCTTCAGGGGCCACTTCAGGCGCCGCCTCATGGGTCTGTTCAGTCATGACCTTCCTCAGAATCCGTTATCGACCACCGGCGGCCGAGCGGGCACCGGTTCGTCATCAGCACTCGCGACAGGCGTCGAGCCCGGCCCGCTCTCCGGAGCGGGCAAAGCCGGCTCCTCGAAAACGGGCTCGAGCGCCAGCACGAGATTGCCCTCTCCACCGACGTCATTGTCCGGCGTGATGGCCTCGGACCAATCGCGTGGTGCCGTGGCCGGGCGCACGTGGATGGGGCCGTAGGCCTCAGCCTGCACGAACTCCACCAGCCCCTCGCGCAGCAGTTCCAGCAGGGCCACGAAGGTCACCGTCACGCCCATGCGACCTTCGCTCACCTCGAACAGGCGAATGAAGTCGATGAAGGTGTCTGCCTGCAGGCGCTGCAACATCTCGCTCATGCGCTGACGAACCGACAGGCGTTCACGGGCCACATGGTGGCTGGCGAACATGGCGGCACGCTGGATGACGTCCTTGAAGGCCAGCAGCATTTCCTGCAGCGACACGGACGGCACGATGTTCACCACCTTGCGTTCCGTCATCTCCGCAGAGGCAGGGAACACATCGCGCTCGAGTCGTGGCAGACCGTCGATATCTTCCGCGGCCCGCTTGAAGCGTTCGTACTCCTGCAGGCGCCGCACGAGTTCAGCGCGCGGGTCCTCTTCCTCGGAAATCTCCGCCGCCGGCCGCGGCAACAGCATGCGTGACTTGATCTCGGCCAGCATGGCCGCCATGAGCATGTACTCGCCCGCCAGTTCGAGTTCCATGCCATGCATCAGTTCGATGTATTCCATGTACTGCCGCGTGATTTCGGCAATGGGAATATCGAGGATGTCGAGGTTCTGACGACGAATGAGGTACAGCAGCAGGTCGAGCGGGCCCTCGAACGCCTCGAGGAATACCTTGAGCGCCTGCGGTGGAATATAGAGGTCCCGCGGCGGCTCGCTCATGGGCTCGCCATCGACGATGGCGAACGGCATCTCCTGCTGCACCGGCGGCGGCAGGTCCGGCGCAGCCGCCGCCAAGGCCGCCTGAACCTCGGCCTCGACGGCCGCTTCAGCTGCCGCGATACCGCCTTCGATGACGCGCAGTTCGGGCTTCATGGCGGTCACTTGAAACCCAGACCCATGGCGCTACGCACTTCGTTCATGGTCTCGGCGGCTACGGCACGGGCACGCTCGCAACCGTCGTCGATGATGCGGCGCAGGCGCGCTGGGTCCGACGCGAACTCGGCGGAACGATTGCGGATGCCGCGAATCTCCGTGACGACGGATTCGATGAGCGGCTGCTTGCAGTCGATGCAGCCGATGCCAGCGGAGCGACAGCCCGCCGCCACGGTCGCCTGCGTCTCCGCGCTGGAGTAGACACGGTGCAAGTCGAACACCGGGCATTTTTCCGGGTCGCCAACGTCGGTCCGGCGAACACGGGACGGGTCCGTCTGCATGGCGCGAAGCTTCTTCGTGACGCTGTCCGGGTCTTCGCGGAGACCGATGGTATTGCCGTAGCTCTTCGACATCTTGCGACCGTCGAGACCAGGCACCTTCGGGGTGGCAGTCAACAGCACCTCTGGTTCCGGCAGGATGGCCCGACCGCTGCCGTCCAGCCAACCGGCCA
>JBEGRA010000173.1:0-3395 GCA_041180705.1 Pseudomonadota bacterium
GCTTTTCCGCCTACGATCTCGTGCGCCGCTTCGAGCGGCTGCCGGCCCGCGCCGATGCCATGCAGGTGCCCGAGGGCTGCTGGGTGGCCCCGCAGAGCTTTCTGGTGTTCGACCACGTCACCCGCGGCATCGCCCTGCTGCACGCCGGCCCCGAAGAGGAGCGTCAGGCGCTCCGCAAGGAAATCATCCGTGCTCTGCGTGGTGGTCTTTCCACCGGCCGTCCGTTGGCCAAGGTGAGTGCGCCCACGGCCAGCCTGTCGAAGCCCGAGTTCCTCGACGGCGTGGCGCAGGTGAAGGAACGCATTGCGGCGGGTGACGTCTACCAGCTCGTGCTGTCCGTGCGCTTCGCCGGCAAGCACACGCTGGACCCGTTCGAGGCCTACCGCGCACTGCGTCTCATCAACCCTTCGCCCTACATGTTCTATCTCGACATCGCCGGCTTGCAGGTGGTGGGCTCGTCCCCCGAAGCGTTGGTGAAGCTGCAGGAAGGCCGTGCGCAGTTGCGCCCCATCGCCGGCACGCGCCCGCGCGGTGCGGACATGGCCACCGACGTGGCGCACGAAACCAGCTTGCTGGCGGACGTGAAGGAAAACGCCGAACACGTGATGCTGGTGGACCTTGCTCGCAACGACCTCGGTCGTGTGGCGGCTGCCGGCACGGTGGGCGTGGCGCCTTACCGTGTCATCGAACGCTACAGCCACGTCATGCATATTGTCAGCGGCGTGAATGGCCAACTGGCCGAAGGCAAAGACGCATTCGACTTGTTCGCCGCCACGTTCCCCGCCGGCACGCTCGTGGGGGCACCGAAGGTGAAGGCGATGGAGATCATCGACCGCCTCGAGCCCGTGCGCCGTGGCTTGTATGGCGGCACGGTGGGCTATTTCGGCGAGACGGGCGACATGGACCAGGCCATCACCATTCGGTCGATGGTTTTCCAGGGTGACCAATACACCTATCAGGCGGGTGCCGGCATCGTCGCGGACAGCGACCCGGAAGCCGAATACGCCGAGGTGTTGGCAAAGAGTGCGGCCCTGCGGCGTGCGCTGCAGTTGGCGGAGGAAGGACTGTGAGCGTGCGTCTGCTGCTGATCGATAACTACGACTCTTTCACCTACAACCTGGTGCAGGCGTTTCTGGTGCTGGGTGCCGAAGTGGAAGTGCACCGCAACGACGAGATTACCGTCGAGCAGGCGCTGGCGCGTGCGCCCACCCATGTCTGTATTTCACCAGGCCCGGGCACGCCGTACGACGCAGGCGTCTCCATGGACATCATTCGCGCCTTCGCGGGCAAGGTGCCGGTGCTGGGCGTGTGCCTTGGTCACCAGTCCATCACGGAAGTGTTTGGCGGCAAGGTGGTGCGCAATTCGCGCCTGATGCACGGCAAGACTTCACCCGTGAACCATGACGGCGCCGGCGTGTTTGCCGGGCTGCCGCAGCCGATGCTCGTGGGGCGCTATCACTCGCTGGTGGCGAAGGCGGACACGCTGCCGGGCTGCCTGCAGGTAACCGCCACCACCGAGGAAGGCGAAATCATGGGGCTGCGCCATACCGAACTGATGGTGGAAGGCGTGCAGTTCCACCCCGAAAGCGTGCTGACGCCGGAAGGCCCGCAACTGCTGGGTAACTTCTTGGCGATGCAGGGCGGGGTTCGCTGAGCCATGTCTGCACTCGTACTGCGTGACGTGCTGGAACGCCTGTTGGCTGGCGAGTCTCTCGCCGAAGCCGAGGCGCAGCAGTTGCTGGTGCAACTGACGGACGAGACGTTGTCACCTGCGATGGTGGCGGCACAGTTGGTGGCTTTGCGTGCCAAGGGTGTCGTGGCCGACGAGGTGCGTGGCTTTGCGAAGGGCATGCGCGCGCTGGCGCGGCGCCCCGAATTGCCCGAGGTCGGCAAGACGGTCGATGTGGTGGGCACCGGCGGTGATGGCTCCGGCAGCGTGAACCTGTCGACGGGCGCAGCATTGCTCGCGGCCGCCGCTGGCGCGCCAGTGGTGAAGCACGGCAACCGCAGCATCAGCAGTCGTTCCGGCAGCGCGGACCTGCTCGAGGCGCTTGGCTTGAAGCTGCCGCTGCAGGGCGCGGACATCGGCGGTTGCCTGGCCGCCACGGGCTTCACGTTCCTGTTTGCCCCGCACCATCACCCGGCCATGAAGGCCGTGGGGCCGGTGCGCAATGCCATGGGCATTCGCACGGTGTTCAATCTGCTCGGTCCGCTGACGAACCCGGCGGCGCCGCCGTTCGGGCTCATTGGCGCGTTCAATCTCGATACGGCAAAGCTGATGGCCGAGGCCTTCGCTGGCTTGCCCATCGAGCGCGTGTTCGTCGTTCACGGTGAGCCGGGCTGGGACGAGCCCACGCCCTGTGGCCCGTTCCATTTGTTCGATGTGAAGAATGGCGAGGCGGCTGTCACGCACACCGTGCGCGATCCGCTCACCGACTACGGCTTGCCGCGTTGCCGCCCCGAAGATCTGGCCGGCGGCGACGGCGCCCACAACGCGGAGCGCTTGCTGCAGGTGTTCCGTGGCGAAGACCGAGGCGCGCATCGCCATGCCTTGCTGCTGGGTGCGGCGCTGGTGCTGGAAGTGACCGGCCGCGCTGCCACCCCGCGCGACGCCTTGGCGATGGCCGCGGCGGCCATCGACAGCGGTGCTGCCTTGCGCATGGCAGAAACGCTGCGTGCCTTTGGCGCCAAAGCCGGGGCCGGCCAATGAGCGGCTTCCTGGACCAGATGGCGGCCAGCAGCAGCGCGCGGTATGCCGCAGCGCTCGCGACGGCACCCTTGGCCGAAGTGCGTGCAGCAGCGCTGGCGCGTGCGCCGGCACCAGCCCTGCGCCTCGATGGCCGCTTCGACCTCATCGCGGAAATGAAGCTGCGTTCCCCGGCATTGGGTCAGTTAGGAACCTTGCAGCAAGACGATGCACTGGAGCAGCGCGTGGCCGCCTACGCGCGCGGCGGTGCCGCAGCCGTGTCGGTACTCACCGAGCCCGACCGCTTCGATGGCAGCCTGGAACACCTGCGCCGCGCCGTGGCCGTGCTGGACCCGCTCGGCGTGCCCGCCATGCGCAAGGATTTCCTGGTGGCGCCCTACCAGCTCTATGAGGCTCGTGCGGCTGGGGCGGGTGGTGCCTTGCTCATCGTGCGCATGCTGGCCCCGGCGGTACTCGAGGAAATGCTCGATGTTGCCGCGGAGCTCGGCCTCTGGATTCTGCTCGAGGCTTTCGACGAAGCAGACATCGCCGTGATGAACGAGCTGGTGGCGCGACGCCGGACACAGGAAGGCTTGCTGCTGGGCGTGAACAGCCGCGACCTGCAGACGCTGCAAGTGGTGCCGGAACGTCTGCTGACGATGGCGCACTTGCTGCCGGCGCATTTGCCGCGTGTCGCCGAAAGTGGCGT
>JBEGRA010000174.1:0-3492 GCA_041180705.1 Pseudomonadota bacterium
TCCCGCATGCAGGCTCGATGTCGCGAGCAAGCTCGCTCCCACAAGCAGCCTCACTCCCACAACCAAGCTCGCGACTTTCCATTCCCGCCAGCAGAGCTGCCATGGCAGCCGCCGTGGTCGCCGCGCTGTCGACCAGCGCCACGCCCTCGCCCACCACTTTCGCTAGCGTGTTCTTCAGCACCGGGAAGTGGGTGCAACCCAGCAGGAGCGTATCGGGAGCATCGGGGCCGGTGAAGATGGCATCGAGATAACGGTGTGCCACAGCCTCGGCCACCGCGCCCTCGGTCCAGCCTTCTTCGGCCAGGGACACGAACAAGGCGCAAGGCACTTGCGTGACACGCAGACCGGGATAGCGTGCCTGCAGCGCGCGCAGATAGGCGCCGCCGCGCACGGTGCCTTCGGTGGCGATCACGGCCACATGACCGCGACGCGTGGCGGCCACGGCTGCTTCAGCACCCGGCTCCACCACTCCCAGCACCGGAATGCCGGGGTAAGCCGCTGCGAGCGCCGGCAAAGCCACGCTGCTGGCGGTGTTGCAAGCCACCACCAGCGCCTTCACACCGCGGTCCACCAGACGCCCGGCACATTGCACCGAATAACGCACCACGGTGTCCGCGGTCTTGGTGCCGTACGGCAAACGCGCCGTGTCGCCGAGGTAAAGGAAGCGCTCGTCGGGCAGCCGCTCGGCAAGAGCGCGCAGCACCGTCAGACCGCCCACGCCGGAGTCGAACACGCCAATAGGCGCATTACGCACGCCACTGGGTACGCTGACATTGCTGGGCGGCGTGTGGTCCATGTGCCTCTGCCCCCGAGTGCGATCAGGTTTCCGGGCGGAGGTGCGGGAAGAGGAGCACGTCGCGGATGCTGGGCGCATCCGTGAGCAGCATGACCAAGCGGTCGATGCCGATGCCGAGACCCGCCGTCGGCGGCAAGCCATATTCCAGCGCACGGATGTAGTCCGCGTCGAAGAACATCGCCTCCTCGTCGCCGGCACCCTTGCGCGCCACTTGCGCTTCGAAGCGCGCGGCCTGGTCTTCGGCGTCGTTCAGCTCGGAGAAGCCGTTCGCCAGCTCGCGCCCGCCCACGAAGAACTCGAAGCGGTCCGTCAGGAACGGGTCCGCGTCGTTGCAGCGCGACAGCGGCGACACTTCCGTGGGGTAGGCATAGACGAACGTGGGCTGCACGAGCGTGTGCTCCACCGTCTTATCGAAGATTTCGATCTGCAGCTTGCCAGCGCCGTCATGCGCCTGCGGCACGATGCCAAGCCCGGCACACACACTGCGCAGGTAGTCCATGTCGCGCAGGCGCGTGGCGTCGAGGCCCGGGTTCATCTCGAGGATGCTGTCCGCCACGCTCACGCGGCGGAACTTGCCGGCCACGCTGATGGGCGTACCCTGGTACACCAGTTCGCGCGTGCCGGCGATGTTGTCCGCCAAGCCCTGCACGAGGTTTTCCACGAGATCCATCAGGTCGTGGTAGTCCGCGTAGGCCTGGTACAACTCGAGCATGGTGAACTCGGGGTTGTGGCGCGTGCTCAGCCCCTCGTTGCGGAAGTTGCGGTTGATTTCATAGACGCGTTCGAAGCCGCCCACAGTGAGGCGCTTCAAGTAAAGCTCGGGCGCGATGCGCAGATACATCGGCATGTCGAGCGCGTTGTGGTGCGTGATGAACGGACGCGCCGCTGCACCGCCCGGGATGGGCTGCATCATGGGTGTTTCCACTTCCATGAAGTCCTGCGCATCGAGGAAGTCGCGGATGTGGCGAATGGTGCGAGTACGCGCCTGAAAGGTCTTGCGGCTTTCCGGACTGACGATGAGGTCCACGTAGCGCTGACGGTACTTGGTGTCGGTATCCGTCAGACCGTGCCACTTGTCCGGCAGCGGCCGCAGGCTCTTGGTGAGGAGGCGCAGCTTGGCTGCCTTCACGGAGAGCTCGCCGGTGCGCGTGCGCATGAGCGTACCTTCGCAACCGACGATATCGCCGACGTCCCAGCCCTTGAACGCGTCGTAGCCCTCGCCAAGCGCGTCCTTCGTCACGTAGAGCTGCAGTTCGCCGGTGCGGTCCTGGATTTTCGTGAAACTGGCCTTGCCCATGAGGCGCTTGGCCAGCATGCGGCCACCCACGCGCACGGTCGTCGGGTTCGCTTCCAACCACTCGGCGTCCTTGCCCTCGTAGGCAAGCACCAGGTCCGCGGCGAGCGAATCGCGGCGGAAGTCGTTGGGGAAGGCGTTGCCCTGTTCACGCAGACGCTGCAGCTTGGCACGGCGCTCGGCGATGAGATGGTTCTCGTCCTGAGGCGCGGCGGAAGTGGCTTCGGTCATCTTGTTTCCTCGGGAAGACGGCGTGCAGCGGCAAGGGGCGGCGGAGCCCCTGCTTACAGGCCCTGCTTCAGGCTGGCTTCCATGAACGGGTCGAGCATGCCGTCGAGCACGGCAGTGGTGTTGCCGATTTCGACGCCGGTACGCAGGTCCTTGATGCGGGACTGGTCCAGCACGTAGCTGCGGATCTGGTGGCCCCAGCCCACGTCGGTCTTGCTGTCTTCGAGCACCTGGGCGGCAGCGTTGCGCTTGTTCACCTCAAGCTCGTACAGCTTGGCCTTCAGCATTTTCATGGCCGTGGCGCGGTTCTTGTGCTGGCTGCGTTCGCTTTGGCAGGCCACGACGATGCCGCTGGGCACGTGCTTGATGCGCACGGCCGATTCGGTCTTGTTCACGTGCTGACCACCGGCACCGCTCGAACGGTAGGTATCCGTCTCGAGGTCCGCGGGGTTCACGTCAATGCTGATGTTGTCGTCGATTTCCGGCGAGATGAACACCGAGGCGAAGCTGGTGTGACGGCGGCCGCCGCTGTCGAACGGGCTCTTGCGCACCAGGCGGTGCACGCCGATTTCCGTGCGCAGCCAGCCGTAGGCGTAGTCGCCCTCGAAGCGGATGCTGGCACCCTTGATGCCGGCCACTTCGCCGTCCGACTGGTCCATTACTTCGGTCTTGAAGCCGCGCTGGTCCGCCCACTTCAGGTACATGCGCATGAGCATGTTGGCCCAGTCCTGGGCTTCGGTGCCGCCGGCACCGGCCTGGATGTCCATGTAGGCGCTGTTCGGGTCCATCTCGCCCGGGAACATGCGCTGGAACTCGAGCGTCTTGATGACGGACTCGGCGCGGGTGGCGTCCTTGGCGACTTCCGCCACGGCGTCCATGTCACCCTCGCCTTCAGCCATCTCGAGCAGCTCGAGCGAGCCGTCGATGGCGGAGGCAGCGGAGTCGATTTTCCCGCAGACGGTTTCGAGCTTGGCGCGTTCACGCCCCAGCTCCTGAGCGCGCTCGGGCGTTTCCCAGACCTTGGGGTCTTCCAGCTCGCGGCTTACCTCGACGAGGCGCTCGTGCTTGCGGTCGTAGTCAAAGATACCCCCGCAGCGCGGTGAGGCGCTCGCGGAGGTCTTCCAGTTGTCGGCGGATCGGGTTGATTTCCATCCCGCCATTCTAGCATCGCGCG
>JBEGRA010000175.1:0-3654 GCA_041180705.1 Pseudomonadota bacterium
GAATTCATGCAGCTCGCCTTGGCCCTGGGACTTTCCAGCAGCACCGCCGCCAGCATGGCTGGCATGGCGCCTGCCACGCCGGGCAACCCCGATGGGCGCCGTCGCCCGAATATCTTGCTCATCCTGGCGGACGACCTCGGCTTCGGCGATCTGGGAGTGATGGGCTCGGAGATACGCACACCCAACATCGACAGCATCGCGCGCAACGGCACGCTGCTCACCGCCATGTACAACGCGGGGCGCTGCTGCCCCACGCGCGCCTCGTTGCTCACGGGCATGTATTCACACCGCGCGGGGCTGGGCCACATGGTCACGGACCTCGGCACACCCGAATACCAAGGCTACCTTCGCGAAGACGCGGCCACCATCGCGCAAGTGCTGAAGGCCAGTGGCTACCGCACCATGATGGCGGGCAAGTGGCACGTGGGCGGTGACCTCTGGGCCACGCGCGTGAACTCGTGGCGCTTGGGTGACCGCGACCGCCCCACGCCCTTGCAGCGCGGCTTCGACCGCTTCTACGGCATGGTCGACGGCGTGATGCACTACTTCTCGCCCTGGCATATTCAGGACGACGACAAGACCGCCGAGATTCCCGAGGATTTTTACCTCACCGATGCCATTACCGATGCGGCCATCGGCATGCTGGAGGAAAACGCGAAGACCGACCAGCCTTTCTTCATGTACTTGGCGCACCACGCGCCGCACTGGCCGCTGCACGCGCTTCCCGAGGACATCGAGCGCTACTCCGGCAAGTACGCGCGTGGCTGGGACCAATTGCGCGGCGCACGCTACGAAGAACTGACGCATCGCGGCGTCCTGCAGCACAAGTGGGCGCTTTCCCCGCGCGACCCGGATGCGCCCGCTTGGGATAACGCGCCACACCAAACGTGGGAAGCCCAGCGCATGGCGGTCTACGCCGCGCAGGTCGACCGCATGGACCAGCAGATTGGTCGCGTGCTGCAAACATTGAAGCGCCTCGGCAAGTACGACGACACGCTGGTGCTGTTCTTCTCGGACAACGGCGGCTGCGCCGAGGCCATGCGCGAAGGCGGCTGGACGCAGTTCTACCCGGACAAGACGCGGGATGGCCGGCAGATCGTGCTGGGCAACCGCCCCGACCTCGCTCCCGGCGGCGCCACCACTTTCCAGAGCTACGACCTGCCCTGGGCGAATGCTTCCAACACGCCGTTCCGGCTCTTCAAGCATTTCGTGCACGAGGGTGGAATTTCCACGCCCCTCGCGGTGCAGTGGCCAGCGCTACTCGCGCCTAGCGGCATCAACCACACCGCCTGCCACGCCATCGACATTCTTCCCACCATTCTGGATGCCGCCGGCGTGCCGGTGCCGAGCGAACTGGGTGGCCATGCAGTCCGCCCGATTGACGGCGAAAGCCTGCTGCCACTCCTGCGCGGCAAGCGTTGGCAACGCGAACAGGCGCTGCACTGGGAACATGAAGGCAACTGTGCGCAACGCGACGACAACCTGAAACTGGTGCGGCGGTTCGAGGGCGACTGGGAACTCTACGACATGGAAAGCGACCGCACCGAACTGCACGACCTCGCCCCGCGCAATCGCCGCCTGGTAGCGCGCATGGCGCGCAGTTACCAACGCTGGGCGGACCAGACCGGCGTCATCGACTGGGCCATCCAAGGCCCCAAGGTGAAGGCAGCGTGGGGAATGAAGGATCTGAAGGGATAAGAGTCGCGAGCCTGTGGGAGGGAACTTGCTGCCGACTGGAGAGTCGCGAGCAAGCTCGCTCCCACAAGCAAGTTCGGCCCCATCAGGAATCATTTCATTTGTGGGAGGGAGCTTGCTCCCGACTCTTCGAACCGTAGAAGGGAGCTTGCTCCCGACCCTTCTCCACAACGAAAAAGGGGACTGCCTTGCGACAGTCCCCTTTCCGGAGTTGGTGGGCCGTGTAGGACTCGAACCTACGACCTACTGATTAAGAGTCAGCAGCTCTACCAACTGAGCTAACGGCCCGAAAACTTCAAAAACCTTCACCGCCCCACTTTGAGGTGGGGTGGACGACGGGACTCGAACCCGCGACGGCCGGAATCACAATCCGGGGCTCTACCAACTGAGCTACGTCCACCATCGTGCGGTCATCATCCCAACTCGCCTGGCCAGGCAACACCCGCGGGTGTTTACTGGCGCGCCCGGCAGGAATCGAACCTGCAACCGCTGGCTTAGAAGGCCAGTGCTCTATCCGGTTGAGCTACGGGCGCATCGCGGCAAACTGGTCGGGGCAGAGGGATTTGAACCCCCGACCCTCTGCTCCCAAAGCAGATGCGCTACCAGACTGCGCCATGCCCCGCCGGAACCCTTTGCCGAGGGCGACTTGAACAGGCTTGCGCCCAATCAAGACCCGGAAGTTTAATTCCTCATGCGTGGCTCGTCAAATGGTGCTGTGGGATAATTTCATCCAGCGGCACTTCGGCGTTCCCTCCCGGGGCAGCGCCCGGGCCGGCAATGGCGCAGCATGCTGCCCTCTCCTATTCACTTTCGCCACAGGAAGCGTTCCGACATGTCCGCCCAGATCATCGATGGCAAGCGCATTGCCGACCAGCTGAAGGCCCAGGTCCGCGTAGCAACGGACGCCATGGCCGCCGCCGGCAAGGCCCGCCCCGGTCTCGCCGTCGTGAAGGTGGGCAGCGACCCCGCCTCCGCCGTGTACGTGCGCAACAAGCGCCTGTCCTGCGAGCAGGCCGGCATCATCTCGGTGGCGCACGACCTCCCCGAGGAAACGAGCCAGGCGGACCTCATTGCGCTCATCGACGCGCTGAACGCTGACCCGGCCATCGACGGCATTCTCGTGCAGCTGCCGCTGCCGAAGCACATCGACTCGCCGCTCGTCACCGAACGCATCATCCCCGAGAAGGATGTGGACGGCTTCCACCCCTACAACATCGGCCGCCTCGCCCTGAAGCAGCCGCTGGTACGCCCGTGCACGCCGTACGGCATCGTGAAGCTGCTGGAGGCCTACCAGCTGAACGTGGCCGGCCTCGACGCCGTGATGGTGGGCGCTTCGAACATCGTCGGCCGCCCCATGGCGCTGGAAATGATGCTGCTCGGCGCCACGGCCACCGTGTGCCACAGCCGCACGAAGGACCTGGAAGGCCATGTGCGCCGCGCGGACGTGGTGGTGGCTGCCGTCGGCAAGCCGGGCTTCGTGAAGGGCGAATGGATCAAGCCGGGCGCCATCGTCATCGACGTGGGCATCAACCGCCTCGACAGCGGCAAGCTCGTCGGCGACGTGGAATACGAACTGGCCGCTGAACGCGCCAGCTGGATCACGCCCGTGCCGGGCGGCGTCGGCCCCATGACGGTCGCCGCGCTCATGCAGAACACGCTGGAAAGCGCGCAGCGCCGCCGCGGGTAAAAGAGTCGCGAGCAAGCTCGCTCCTACAGCAAGCCCGTGCTGGTTGTGGGAGGGAGCTTGCTCCCGACGCCAAGAGTCGCGAGCAAGCTCGCTCCTACAGGTGTTTGATCAGGGGATGGTGTAACGCCAGCTGCTGCCGGCGGCACCATCCTCGAGCAGCACGCCGCGGGCAGCCAAGCCGTCACGCAGGGCATCGCTGCGGGCCCAGTCCCTGGCAGCCCGTGCTGCCATCCGCTCCGCCATCGCCGCCGCCACTTCCTCGCGCGTCGGCG
>JBEGRA010000176.1:0-4986 GCA_041180705.1 Pseudomonadota bacterium
CCACCGGCCATTTCAGCGCCCGGAAGCGTGAGGCCAGCGCATTGACGTACTCGATCTGCCGAGGGTCGGTCTCGTAGGCCGACTTCGGGAACTCGGCCACCTTGGTGTAGGCGCACTGGAAGTCGATGTTCACCAGCACCGCCTTGCGGCCATACCCAAAGCGCGCGCGGTTCGGGTTGGCCTTCACTTCCAGCCATAGCTGGCGGGCCGTCTTGTCGGACATTTCCATGGGGACAGTTCCACTCCACGACAGCGGGCCGGCAGCCCACCCTTGGCCCGAGTTTAAGGAGACAACCGGCTAATTGTCATCCGCGAAAAAATCGGCAAGTGACTGACGAGACCTTCGTGGCTGGCGGGAAGAAAAGCGCACTGCTTGATGAATGGTCTGGAAGCGCCTCGCGTACCGCGTGCAGAGACGTTCGGGGTGGGGCCTGATGTGGACGCGCCCCAAGTCCAGCCGGTCGGCATCCCAGCAAGCCATGATCGCCATTTCATGTTCGGTATGGCCATCGCTATGCAGCCGCATGGCCTCGCAGAGCCATTCGAATTCAGTCGGGGACAATTCGGTGATGACACCGTCGCGCCGCAAGCGAACGGCAAAGTCCGCGGCCCGATGCCCGTGCAAGGGATCGTAGCCATCGTTCTGGCGGCGGCTATCGTGCAAGTAGGCAAACCATGCCGTGATACACGGGTTCACCTCATGAGCAGCCGCCAAGGCGCGCCCGTGGTACCACACCCGGCTCCAGTGCGGCACCCCGTGGATGCCCCCGTAAGGATGGTCGAGTTCGAACTGCGGAAGCACCGAGGCAAGCGCCTTGCGCGGGATGACGCTCGCCCGGAATTCGGAAGTGGGCAATTTTTCGGAAGGAAACGGCATGAGTGACCGGTTCAGCCAAACTCGAAGGAGGTAACGCCGAACACTCGCGAAGTGGTGTCCGCGGGCGGCGGCCCCAGAAACATCTTGGCGCAGTTGAAGGGATTGGTCCACCCGAGTTCCCGGGCGATGCCCATCGCCGCCACGTTGGTCTCTGGAACGTCCAAAGCGACCGTCTGCCCAGGAACGCGCGCCATCAAATCGCGCAGCAGGGCGCGTGCTGTCGAGGCATCGTTCGCGAACACCGGCCCGAACTTGTAGCCGTTGAGACAAGGCCGCAGGAAGCCATAGCCACGGAGACTGCCAGCCACGCCAGTCCCAGCGGCGGCCTCGCCACGTACCGCCAAACCGAAACCACCATTCACCGCCAGCCAGCGACGCAGGAAACCGGTCCGCGGCCGCCCGAACACCTCGCGGTCGTAGGCGTCCACCTCGGCAAACGGCACACTGGCGAGCGGCACGGTGGCGACACCGGCGGGTACCGCCAATGCATCGGCGTTGGCGGGGCCCTGGAACCGCAGATCGTCGTAATGTCGCACGAACCCGCCGGCCGCATAGAACGGCGCCATGTTGAGCACGCCGTCCATCGCGATGAACGCCCCGGGCTGCAGCCGCGCCTGCAGTCGGCGTAGACGCTCGTGCCACAACACACGGCCCAGCCCCTGACCGCGATGGTCCGCACGCATGATGAACAGGCCCATGAACCCGCACTGGCCGCCATAGGAAAGAATAGCGCCACCGCCGACCAACTCCGCGGCTTCGCCCTCGGCGGCGTGACGCAGTGCGATGAAGCCCTGCGGGTCGAAACTCCAAGCCACCTCCAGGTCGGCGAGTCCCGGGTTCCAGCCTTCTGCCGCCGCCCAGCCGAGGAGTACCTCGGCTTCCTCACGGGTCATGGAACTGATGCTGTAGCCTTCGGGCAGCGCGAGAGTATTCATGCGCGAATGATAGCGGCTTACCATGGCGCCCTCAGCAGAGGGGAACCGGGGAACCACGAAATGCAACTGCGCCGCCAACTGGGCTTGCCGGAGGCTGTGGGCCTGTCGCTGTCCATCATTGCCCCCACCATGGCCATGGCCTTCAACGTCACGCTGGCCGTGGGTGCCGCCGGGGCTGCCGCGCCCCTCGCCTTTGCCATCGGCACGGTGCTGCTCGCCCTCGTCGGTTGGAGCTTCGTCGCCTTCGCGAAGCGTGAACCGGGCGCCGGCTCAGCGCAGGCCTATGTGGCACGGCGTTTCGGACCACGCGCCGGTTTCCTCGCTGGCTGGGCGCTGCTGCTCAGCTACGTCTGCTTTGGCTCGGGAACGGCAGTACTGGTAGGGAACTTTCTGGAAGCCGCCTTGCGTCCACTCGGCGCCGCACCTGCGGGACTGTGGTTGGTCGCGTCGCTCGCCTCGTTGGGGGCCAGCCTGTGGCTGTCACGGCGGGACATGCAACTTGCGGCCCGCCTGATGCTGGTGCTGGAACTCGTCTCGGTCCTCTCCATTATTTGGCTGGGTGTACTGGTGCTGAAGTCCGTCACCCATTCAGGCCCATTGCCGCTGGCGCCGTTCCATCCGGATGCCACCAGTGGCTGGGCGGGTATCGGTGCGGCCTTGGTCTTCGCCGTGCTTTCCTTCGCCGGCTTCGAGGGCGCCGCCACCCTCGCGGAAGAAACCCGCCAACCGGAGCGGGCCATTCCAGTAGCAGTCCTGGGCACCGTGGTACTCGCTGGAGTGTTCTACGTGTTCGCAGCCTACGTTCAGGTAGTCGGCTTCGGGCTGGACCATCTGCAGGAACTGGCCCATGACGCAGCACCGCTAGATACGCTCGCCCTGCGCTATGGGTCTTCAGGCTTGGGGCTGGCGCTGAACCTCGCCGCGGCCCTGTCGGCGTTTTCCTGCGTACTGGGCAGCCTGAATGCCGCCGCCCGCATGGCGATGGTGTTGGCGCGCCCGAGTGGCCACGCACTGGCGCAAGTGCACCCGAAACATGGCACACCGGCTACAGCCTTGCTCGCTTGCGCGGCCGTCATGTCCGCGGGCGTGGTGCTATGGGCCCCGTGGGTGGGCGCTGGCGCCTACTACGGTTCCATAGGCACCATCGGCACGCTCGCCCTCATTCTCGTCTACATGGGCGTCACCAGCGCACACGGAGCCGATGCGCTGCACGAAAAGCAAACCGCCTCTGCCGTCGTGGGCGGTCTTGGCACAGTGGTGCTGATCTGGCCGCTCTACAACTCCGTTTACCCGGTGCCGGCCTGGCCCGCGAACCTTTGGCCGTACGTGGTGGTGGTCCTGCTTGTGCTGGGCTGGGGCCGTTCACGCTCGGCGGTACGCAGCACTACCCGCGATTGACTCGCGCGAGGTCGCCCTGCACATGCGGCAGCGCCAGCAGGCGCGGGTCCATCACGCGAAACCACCAAGCGGGAAACAGCGCCACGAAGAACATGCCGAAGTAGCCTGTCGGCAAGGTGGGCACCTCCGGAAAGCTGCGCAGGCACTGATAACGCCGCTCCGGGTGGGCGTGGTGGTCCGAATGACGCTCCAACTGGAACAGGAGCAGGTTGGAAGCCCAGTGGTCGGCGTTCCAACTGTGGTGCGGCTGGCAGCGTTCGTAGCCTCCGTCCGCCAAGCGCTGCCGCAGCAGCCCGTAGTGCTCCACGTAGTTCGCACTGGTGAGTTGCCACCAGGCATTGGCATTGTGCAGCAACAGGAACGGCAGCAGCTTCCAGCCGAACAGCGCCAGCACTCCGCCTTGCAACCCCAGCGTCAATGCATAGGACTGAAGAATCTCGTTATGGTGGCTCCAGATGGGCAAGCCCAAGCGTCGCAACCGTGCGGCCTCCAGTCTCCAACCACGCCCCACAGCACCCGGGATTTCCCTGCGCGCAAAGGCATAGATACTCTCGCCCATTCGGGAACTGGCGCAGTCCTCGGGGGTTGCCACCTGCCGGTGATGTCCGAGATTGTGCTCAACGTTGAAGTGTCCGTAACCCACCACGGCAATGACCCAACGCGCCAGCGCGCGCTCCAGCCGACTCGTCTTGTGACCGAGTTCATGGCTGGTATTGATGGCGAGTCCACCATAAATGCCGGCAGACAGAGCCGCGAGGCCTTGCGCCCACCATGGCAGCACGGTAACCGCCACGAACCAGACGTAAAACGCGAACACCACGAAATGCATCGGCACGGTCAGCAGCGGGATCCAGCGATACCAAGGATCGACGCGCATGGCTTCCAACGCGGCTTCCGGCGCGTTGTGGCGGTCCTCGCCGAAAACATGGTCGACGAAAGTGCCAACACCGAAAATGAGCAGTACTGGCAGAGCGAGCCACCAGCCGGAGCCGGTGGCGCGAAACCCGAGAGGCCCCGAGACGGCCGTCAGGGGATAAACGAATGAGGCCAGCCAGAGATAACGCTTCGGATCCCGGTAGCTGGCCATGGCGCTACCTCACCACATGCCACTGGGTCTGACGCCCAGCCAGATAAATGACACGCTGGCCGTCGAACAGCGCGCTCTGCTCGAGTTTCATCTGCACCCACTGCCCGCCCCACTCCGGCACCTGCTGCTTGATGTTGCCTTCGATGGCGTAGGCCGTGTTCGGATAAACCGGCCAGTCGCCCTGCACGGGCGTCGGACCTTGGTTGTCCCACATGCCGATGGTGGGGCCCGGCGCGTGACCCACCATGCCAAGCGCATGGCTGTAAGTGCGGCTGTTGATACCCGCCTTTTCGGCACCGGCCTTCGTGTTGGCAAAAATCTCGTTGCCCGTCCGGCCCGTGACGAAAGAACCGGTCAGCAAGTCCTGCCAACGATTACCCGTGAGCAGCGCCGCCTTCAACCCGGCTGGCACATCCTCTTCGCCCACCCGCAGCACATAGCCCATTTCCTGGGTGTCCGTGCACAGCTTCAGATAACAAAAGCCCACGTCCGTATGCAGCACATCGCCGCGCTCGATGACGCCGCCCTCGCCGCAGTAATCCGCGTTCTCGGCGCAAGGCTGGCCCTGGCGCTGGCGATTGACATGCGGCATGAACCAGATGGTCAGCCCCAGTTGTTCATAGCGCTGGCGGATGTACCACTCGAGGTCATCGGTAGTGGTCACGCCGGGCGTCACGACGCGCGCACTG
>JBEGRA010000177.1:0-24860 GCA_041180705.1 Pseudomonadota bacterium
CGCAGGCGATACCAGCCGATTCCCATGGTTTTATCGATGTTTTCGCTGCCGTTCAGATGTGTCTGTGGATCCGGCAGGTAACGCCCGACCCGATTCCACGAATGCGGCACATTCACTTGCAGCCAAGTGGAGTCATCAAAATCCACGGACTCCGGCCCAGTTCGAGCCGGGTCGAGCTTGAAACGCCAACCCCCTACCAGCGGAATGGTTGTTCGCAGGCTTTCGGTTGCCGTCAGGGGCACTGGCTGGGCAGATGGCATGCCCCAAGGGCCCAGAAGTGCAATCGCGGCCGCAAGATAAAGCACACCCCTCGCTACGATGCTCACTCGTCAGCCCTCCGAATCTTGCTCATCGCCACAATCGGCGCCGACCCTTGGGCCGAATGTCACTCAACGTAGCCTTGCGAAAATTCCGCCACGTCGAGAGTCGCATATATTCAGCGACTGCAAGCCCAACCAACCGATACTTCCGCTTCCATTTCGCGCAGTGCTTCAAGATGGGGCCACGCCGCCATGCCTGGCCCGACAGTGGCAAGGTCCACTCGTCCAGGCGCTCCACGCGGTCGCCTAGATGACGCGTCGCTCTCCATCCAGACCGCCTGCGTTGCGGGACGGAATGCCCCTAGTCTCTGAGACTTCCACCCGAACTAGTACGACGAGGCGCCGACTGGAAGAACTCGAACTTTCTGCGATCTGGCCAGGCCGAAACGCGCGCCGACACCCCGAAATCGACGAGCGAAGGGGACTGCGGATCATACGCCGGCCAGGTGATGTCGGAGGTACTCGGATTGCCATTCTTGGCAAAGGCAACAAGAGAGCGCGTCATCATCAGACTGAAAGCGCGGTCGTCCGCACTCCAGTTTCGGGTCGCCCGATAGCGATTGAAGCTATCCAGAGTACCGAGCCAAAAGGGCACTTCCGAAGTATGGTAGGCCCCTGCCGTTGCGGGATCGAGATCGGTGAAGCTGATGCCCGGCGTGTAGGTGTGTGCACGGCTGAACTGGTAGGTGAATACCGCGCCTCGACCATGCTGCAGCTGAGCCTCTGCCCAGCGAGCCATCCCGGAGGCCGTCGTGCCGTCACGATCCGCCGCGCGCGCCTGCGACTTCGCTTCCTCATCCGTATTGGCGGGGTATAGCCCAAGGAATGCCTCGGCGCGGTCCCCGAAGCGGCTCGCTACCTTGGCACGATAATCTTCCAACCCGCCCACGGGCCCAAAGCCGCCAAAGGATTCGTCCTGAGTAAAGCCCAACAGGAGGGGGACATCGTTCTGCTTTCCCGCTGCAAAAACACCTTCTGCCGTATCCTGCAGAAAATATCCATCCTGATTGGCACTGATTCGCGGACCGTCGGGCGTCCGGGGAACCACGATCCGGTCCGCAGGCATCGCTCTAAGCTGTCCGAGATCTGCGGCCTTGAGATAGTTCTGGAGCTTGACGCCTTCGTTTTCCGCCTCAGCCAGCGCAGGCGTCGCACCAGGGCCCGCACCAAGACCGCCGCTCATCCCGACGGCGCGGTGGATGAGGCCCTTGGTGAGTGGGCTGGCCTGCAGGAGCAGCACGGACATTGACCCGGCGGACTGACCCACAATCGTGACATTGTCCGGGTCGCCGCCGAATTGAGCGATATTGCCGCGCACCCATTTCAGGGCGGCCACTTGGTCCAGCAGGCCGTAGTTGCCCGACGTCTTGTGGGGCGATTCAGCCGAAAGCGCCGGATGCGCCATGAAACCGAGCGCACCGGTGCGGTAATTGAAGTTGACGAAGACCGCACCCTCGCTGGCCACCACCTCGCCCCCGTAGAGCGGCATGCTCGCCGCGCCGATGAAGAACCCACCTCCATGGACGTAGACGATAACTGGCGCCTTCTTTAGCGTCGGTGCGGTCCAGACATTGAGATAAAGGCAGTCTTCGCTGGTGATTTCTGCCCCCGAATATTGGTTGGTCAGTAGACCTCGCTGCGGCTGCATGCACTGCGGACCAAACCGGTCGGCGTGAAACGTACCGTTCCAGTGCACCACCGGTTGCGGGTCTTTCCAGCGGAGTTCGCGCACGGGCGGCGCCGCGTACGGAACGCCCAGATAGGCAGTCACGCCACTTTCAAGAAACTTGCCTTCAACCTTCCCTGAATGGATACGAACAATAGGTTGCTCGTCAGCCCTAGGCTTTGCCGCTGCGAAAAAAGACGCAACGACAAGCCCCAGGCTCGCCCCCGCGATCCACAGCTTGAATTTCGTGCGCATCGGGACCCCTTTCATTCAAGCCTTGAAGGAAGCGCCGGAACACCGGTGTCCGGCGCATGGGGCTCAGAACTTGAAGCGAACACCACCCTTGTAGGTCCGACCCATCAAGTCGTAATAGGCGCTGCCGTTGGCCGGCAACGGCGGATACTTGTCGAACAAGTTGTCGACATTCACGTAGACCTGAGCGCGACCATCTGCACCGAAATCGTAGCGCAGACCGATATCGGCATACGTCACGGCCGGCACATTATTGTCCGTAATGCTGGTCGTCAAAGCCGTGTTGTATCCCGCCTGATCAGGCCCGAAGAGACCATTGTTCTGGTGCGATTTTGACACCCACCGGACGTTGGTATTGAAACCAAAGTCTCCGATCTTGTAGTCCACGACCAGATTGACCAGCCAACTGGGGAGTCCGGCAGGACCGCCGAATGAAGCACCAGTCTGACCGGCACGGTCGATGCCCTTGGGGAACAGCGTCGAAACGTCCGTGGAAGACCGGAACGACAACACGTGGGTAGCCAGCAGGTTGGCCGAGAGCGTGCCGCTGCCGATTGACGTCAGGTAGTTCGCCTGGAAGTCGATACCGCGCGTCTTGAACTGGGCAACGTTGGCGGTGACACCCTGGGCACCAGTCATCACTCCCGCCACCGGGTCGTTGTTGGCGAATGTGATGAGCGAACACCAGGAGTTGCCGGTATAGCTGCCGCCAATGAAACAGTTATTCACGACTCCCTGCGTGCTGGTCGAAGCGATGGCACCATTGATGGCAATGTCGTAATAGTCGGCCGATAGACGCAGGCTATCGAGGAACGAAGGTCGGTAACTGACGCCGAAGGTCTGCGTGATCGCCTGTTCCGGTGTCAGCGCAGGATTGCCACCGACAATGAATCCGGCGTTATTGGTCGGGCGTGCGACACCGGCACGAGGGTCACTGGGGAGCGGCAACGACTGTACTTGCGGGGTGAACAGTTCGATCAAATTTGGCGCGCGGATATCACGAGAGCGCGTGGCGCGGAACATCAGGCCATCCACGATTTCCCAGGTCGCGCCGATTTTCCAAGTACTGACGCTTCCGGACGTACTGTAGTTCGTCTCGCGGGCGGCACCATTGAATTCGACGTTTTTGGCGAGGGGCAAATCATTCGCCAACGGAACAATCGTTTCAACATAGGCTTCCTTCACGTTCTGGGTGACAGTGGGAAGGGAAGCGCCTGTGCCAGACAACCAAGTGTTCGACTGCGACAAGGCATCGGTGGTCAGCTCGATTGATTCCTCGCGATATTCAGCACCAACGCCAATCGACACCGGGCCGGCCCATGTGGAGAGGGGCTCACCCTGCAGGTTTGCGGACAGGTCCTTCAGCGTGGCGACGCCCCAGCCCTTCGCGGTACCGAGAATGTAACTACGAGCGGCGTCGGAAATGTTCGCCTTGCCAAGGATATTGACTGGCACACACCCGGCAGCAACCGCAGCCGCACTGCGGCAGACAATCTGGCCATTCACCAGAACAGCATCGATGGCATTGCGGAACGCAGTATTGTTGAAGTTGTTCGAGATGGAGACGTGGGAATCGTTCTGCCCGTAAACATAGGAGACGTCCCACTTCCAGGAGCCCCCGAACGTACCCTTGAACCCCGTCTGGACACGAAGCAGTTTGTTCTGGATTTCGCGAACGTTCGGGCCCCAGTCCTGCCCCGTGTAGCCAATCGACAGGCCACCTGCAGGTACGAGCGCCAACTGGTTGGCAGACAGTGCCTGCGCGAGGAACGCATTGTCCTTCGCGATTGTCAGGCCCGGACCCGCGCCAGCACCATCGCGCCGGACAAGGATGATGCCGGTGTTGGTGACGCTGGAAACCAACGGCGCGAAGAAAAATTCGACGTTGTCATTGAGATCGAACGTCAATTTTCCCATGGCGTTGTAGCGCTTCTGTGCCGGGCGCAACTGCTGGGTATTCAGATTGAAGATACCGGCTGCGGTATTGGCGGCCAGGGCGGCAGGAGTAAAGAAGTCAAGGCTGGCACTCAGGTTACTCAGGCCAGGCGTAAAGGCCGTCGTCGTCACGCCACCGCCCGCGCTTGGAACGAAGGCGAGGCCCCTGAGCGCGCCTGCAGTAAGGATGACACCGCCGCTGGAGGCAGTCCCGAAATAGTTACCGTTCGGCCCAAGCACATTGAACGGAGTTCCGGCCGGACGATTGGTGATGGTGGCGATATTCCACGCATCACGCCCCCACGGGCGGACATTGTTGTAGTACGCCGTTCCGCCATCGTCGTTGTATTCGATGCCGGCTACCGCATGGCCCTTGCCACCGGCAAGGGACGTTCCGACCGCCAGCGAAGCAAACTTGTTCTCGGCGTCATGGTAGCGAGTCTCCCGGTATTGGACCGACCCCTTCACGCCGACGAATCGATCGTCCATCTGCAAGTTGACCACACCGGCAACAGCGTTCGAACCATAGGCAGCCGAGGCGCCACCCGTGACAATGTCGCTGTTCTTGATGAGTGCGGTGGGGATGACATTGAGGTCCGTGGTCCCAGCAGAGCCCGTGACACCCGGAATCATCGTCTGCGGCAACCGCGCGCGATCCAGCAGCACGAGAGTGCGGGCGGAGCCGAGACCACGGAGGTCGGCGAGGAAGGCACCGGTGTTACCCAGTCCACCTGCATTGGGCGAGACCGCGGCACGGAACGCCGGAACCTTGTTCAAGGCGTCGCCGATGTTGTTGATGGCACGCTGCTGGATGAACTCCTGCCCCACCACGGTCGTCGGCGTAGGCGCCGTGTACCCGTTTCGGTCGATGCGTGAAGCTGTCACCACGACAGCTTCAATCGAACCGCCCTGCGCGGAATCTTCTTCGGTAGTCGCCTTGGAGGTGGATGCCTGCTGCGCAAATGCACCACTCGTCATGGTCAGGACACAAGCACCAGCAACCAGCCCGAGCGTCGTCGGTTTTGCCGTGCGTTGTGCAAAGCGGCCAAGATTACGAAGTGTTTTCATTGAACCCCCCTAGAAAGCCCGCTGACAGGCATAATTGGTTTGACCAATCTAGGTTAACGGGACCAGTTGGAACAACGATTTTTAAAGCTAGCCATTCATCTCCGGGATCGATGGATGGGAAGTGCCGCGCTCAAATGGTCTTGGCGGCCCGGAGGAGATGCGAGCGGAGCCAACTGAGACCGGGGTCTTCGGTTTTGGCACGGTGGTGCAACAGCATCTCCCGCATGACCGGCAACCTGACCGGAGGCTCGCGAATGGTCAGTGGCAGATACTGCGCGGCGAGTTTCGCCAAACGCTCGTGCATCAGGGCTACCCGACTGGTCCCCGGCAACATCCAAGCCACCTCGTTGAAGGCCGCACAGGTGACTTCCACGCGGCGTTTGTCGCTGTTTTCTCGCAAATAGTTTTCGGCAAAAGTTCCCTGTTTGGTCAGGCTGACCACTACATGACCTAGCGACTCGTAGACCTCCTTGGTCAGCGGCTTCTCGAGCAGCGGGTTCTTCGACCAGCCCACGACCACGTGACGCTCTTCCAGCAGGAAATCGCGGGGATGGTTGCTCACCAGAAAGCGCTCCGGAGCAATGATGAGATCGGTGCGACCGTCTTCGAGTTCCTCCAGCGAGTTGGAGCCCGGAAGAGTGATTTCGATGCGGATATGCGGCGCTTCTTCCTGGAGACGCTCCAACAACGGGCCGATAAGCACGATGCTTATGTAGTCTGACGCAACGATCCGGAACAAGCGCTCGCTCGCCGCAGGCGTGAATTTCAGCTCCTGCGTGAGCAGCGTCCGCAGACCCGCGATAATCGAGGAAATCTCGGGCGCGAGCGCCAGGGCCACTGCAGTCGGGAACATCTTCTTGCCCTGCTGCACCAATATCTCGTCGGAAAACGCCTCCCTCAAGCGGCGCAAGGCCCCCGACATGGCCGACTGGGTGAGGTTGAGCCGTCTCGCGGCGCGCGTGACATTGCGCTCCTCGATCAGCACTTCGAAGGCCAGCAACAAATTGAGATCGAATTTGTCCAGACGCAACGATCGTCTCCAGCGATAAAGTTCGGCTCAGGCTATCAGTTTCGCCGATGAGACGCAGCCTGCTTTTCGCCACTGGTCTGATTGGTTTTTCACAGCAGTCGGACCAGTTTGGTAAGCGCCCTCGCTCATACATGACCGGCGCACGGACGCTCAGAGGGTGAGAGCGCCGGATTGCGGCCACCGTATCTCTGCCGACTGGAAGCAGCCCCATGCACATAAATGTGCCGCCGGGCGGTCGAACCCGCATTTTCATGATCGAGGGTTCGAACCCCTCAACCGACCGTCGTAAACGACAAAGCCCAGCCCCCTCTCGCGAGGGGACTGGGCTTTGTTTGTAAGTGGCGGAGAGTGAGGGATTCGAACCCTCGATGGGCTTTTGGCCCATACGCCCTTAGCAGGGGCGCGCCTTCGACCACTCGGCCAACTCTCCGTGGCTGCAGGCCTTGAGGGGGCCTACAAACCAACGGCCCGGATGGGAACCACCCGGGCCGAGGTGTAATGATAGGACGGACCGGGCCGCCCGACAAGGGAAAACGGGCTTCAGCCCTCGTCGGCCGGGGTTCCGGCGTCGTCTTCGCCTTCGTTCTTGATACGCGCGAAGATTTCCTCGCGATGCACGGCGACGTTGCGCGGGGCGTTCACGCCGAGCCGCACCTGGTTGCCCTTGACGCCCAGCACCGTGACGGTGATCTCCTCACCAATCATCAGTGTCTCGCCCATGCGTCGGGTCAGGATCAACATTTAAACGCCACCTCTTGGTCGAACCCGCGCGACGCGCGGCCCCCGGGCGGAGAATCTATCCGTTCGCCGCCACGGCGTGAATGAAAAAAACGTCAAGTGCCGAAAAATAAAGCAGCAATGCAAACTTAGGTCGACAAACGGGCCTCGACCCACTCCACCCAATGCCCCATCGGAACCTCTGCAGCATACCCCAAATGGGTTATACAGCCGACGTTCGCGGAAACGATGGCCACGGGGCCTGCATGCTGCAATGCAGCGAGCTTGCGTACGCGCAATTCCCGGGAGATAGCGAGCTGCAACAACGAATACGTACCGGCCGACCCGCAACAAGATTGGCTATCGGCACAAGGAAGGATTTCTGCACCCAAACGCGTCAGCAAGCCTTCGACCAAACCCCGGATACGCAGCCCGTGCTGCAGGGTGCAGGGGGACTGAAAGGCGAGCCGCGCCTCAACAGGCTTCACGAGCCCGGCCAGCCGTTCCGCTTCCGGCGCCACCACCTCCACCAAGTCTCGCGAAAGCGCCGAAATACGGGCCGCACGCGCGGAATAAGCCGGGTCATGACGTAGCAGGCGACCGTAGTCCCGCAACTGGACGCCGCACCCGGAGGCATTGCTGAGGATGGCTTCTAGCGGCGAGGAGGAGTCGATCCATGGCCACCAGGCATCGATGTTGCGGCGTGCTTCGTCGAGCGCTCCATTGGGGTCGTCGAGGTGCTGGCGCATGGCCCCGCAGCAACCGGCCGCCGGCGGCATGACCACCTCGATGCCCAGCGCGCCCAGCACCCGCACGGTGGCGCGGTGGATGCCGGGCGCCAGCGACTGTTGTACGCATCCGTACAAAAGCAGTACCCGCCGTTGCGCAGGAACCGCTCCTGCCGCCGCGTCGAGCGGCACCCCGAACACGTTCGCGCGGCGCACGGGAACCTTCTCGCGCAACACCAACGGCAACACCGGGCGCATCATCTGGCCCGCCCGCAGCAAGGCACCGAACCATCGGGGCCGCGTGAGCACCGCACGCAAGACCGCCCGCCCCCAACGCGCCGGGCCCTTGCGCGGCACTCGCGCCAGTGCCAGCGCCCTGCCAGTGTCCAGCAGATGCCCGTAATCGACACCCGAAGGACAGGTTGTCTCGCAAGCGCGGCACGTCAGGCAGCGGTCCAGATGCAACTGCGTCTTCGTGGTCGCGGGTGCCCCTTCCAGCAAGCCCTTCATCAGGTAGATACGTCCGCGCGGCCCGTCCAGTTCGTTGCCCAGCAGGCGGTAGGTGGGGCAAGTGGCGTTGCAGAACCCGCAGTGCACGCACTTGCCGACGATGGCCGCCGCCTCCTGAGCGGCCGCGTTGTCCTGCAGCCCGGGCGAAAGTTTCAGGTGCATGGCCTAGAACTCCACATGGAGGCGACCCGGGTTCAACACGCCGGCAGGGTCGAACTCGGCTTTCAACCGGCGGTGGATGGCCAGCAACGGCGCCGACAGCGGGGTGAAGACGCCTTCCGCGGGCCTTGGGAATGTTTCCCCAAGCACCGTTCCGTCCAATTGGCCGGCACGAAACGCCGTGGCATGGCCGCCCAGCGCCGCCGCGCGGGAGCGCACCGCATCGGGCGGAAGGGCACTACGAAGCCAACGCTGTGCCCCGCCCCATTCGATGAACTGCGGGCCATCGAGGCCCAGCGGTGCCGCCGGGGCCGGCAAGGCCAGCCGCCAGAGCGTTTCGGCGCCCTGAAAGAACGGCAGGCGGTGGTCCCGCACTGCTGCCCACCATTTCTCCGCTGCAGCCGCCGCCATGGGCTCGCCACCCAACTTCGCCACCGCAGCGGCAACAGCGGAACCGGCACCCGACAAACGCACGTGCAGGCATCCCGCTTCCCAAGCCGTGGCGGACACCGGGAGAGGCTGCCCAGCCCAGCGATTTACTCGCTCAAGCCCCGCCGCCGCCGCACATTCCTGCACCAGCGTGAGTTCCTGCAACGGCCGCGGGAGCACCTTCAGCGACACCTGCGTGATGGCACCCAACACGCCCAAGCTGCCAGCCAGGACACGCGAGAGGTCGTAACCCGCCACGTTTTTCATGACGCGCCCGCCGAAGCCGAGCACGCGGCCACGCGCATCCACCAACCGCGCACCGAGAACGAAGTCCCGCACGCCACCGTGCGCAGGGCCGGCGCTGCGGCGCCGGGGCCCGGCGAGGCCTGCGGCCACGCAACCGCCCACGGTGCCGCCAGGCGCATAGTGGGGCGGCTCGAAGGCAAGCATCTGCCCATGCGCGGCGAGCAGGCTTTCCAGCGCCTCGAGAGGCAGAACCGCCGGCGCAGTGACGACGAGTTCGCTGGGCTCGTACTCGACGGCGGCGAGAAGTTCAGCCGGGCTGCCGCCGAAAAGCGCCGGCAGGTTCAGCACGGTGCCGCGCGGGGCATTGCCATAAAAGTCCTTGGTGCCACCGCCGCGCAGGCACAAGGCCTCGCCGTTCGCCGTGGCTGCTGCGAGACGTTCCGCCAGCGCCAGTTCGAATTCGTGAAGGTGAAAGCTCGCCATGCTCAGAACCGCGGCAAGTCGGGGAAGGGCAAACGCCCCCCCTGCACGCGCATCCCGCCCAACTCGGCGCAGCGGTGCAACTGCGGCACGGCCTTGCCGGGGTTCAGCAGACCCTCAGGGTCGAAGGCGCGTTTCACGGCATGGAACACGGCAAGCTCCTCGGTGCCGAATTGCAGGCACATGGAGTCGAGCTTTTCGAGGCCGACACCATGCTCGCCGGTGACGGTACCGCCGAAGCGCACGCTGGCTTCCAGGATGGCGGCACCGAAGGCTTCTGCCCGGCGCACGGAGTCCGGATCGCCGTCATCGAAGAGAATGAGCGGGTGAAGATTGCCGTCGCCGGCATGAAAGACGTTCGGACAGGAAAGGCCGTACTCCTGCTCCATCGCCTGAATGGCGGTGAGCATGGCACCCAGATGCTTGCGCGGAATGGTGCCGTCCATGCAGTAGTAGGCCGGCGCGGCGCGCCCCGCTGCCGGGAAGGCGTTCTTGCGCCCGGCCCAGAACCGAAGCCGCTCCTGCTCGCTGGCGGATACCTGCACACGCGTTGCGCCCGCGGTGCGAAGTACGGCTTCCATGCGGGCCACTTCTTCCGCCACTTCCGCCACGGCGCCGTCCGCTTCACAGAGCAGTACGGCCGCGGCGTCCACGTCGTAGCCCGCGCGCGCGAAAGGCTCCACGAGCCGCACTGCGGCTTGGTCCAGCATCTCGAGCCCGGCGGGCAGCAGGCCCGCAGCGACAAGCGCCGCCACGGCATCGCCGGCAGCGGTCACCGTGGGAAAGCTGGCCATGAGGCAACGAGCCAACTGCGGCACCGGCACCAGCCGCACGGTCACCTCGGTGACAACGCCGAGCATTCCTTCAGAACCGATGAAGAGCGCGAGCAGGTCCAGCCCAGGCGCGTCCGGCGCCAGCCCACCGAACTCCAGCACCTCGCCTTGCAGGGTCAGGGCACGGACGCGAAGCACGTTGTGCAGCGTCAGACCGTACTTCAGGCAATGCACGCCACCAGAGTTTTCCGCGACGTTGCCACCGATGGTGCAAGCCACCTGACTGGAAGGGTCCGGCGCGTAATACAGGCCATGCACGGCCGCCGCTTCGGAAATGGCAAGGTTGCGCACGCCAGGCTGCACGGTAGCCGTGCACCCGACGGGGTCGAGTTCCAACAGCGCATTCAGGCGGGCGAGTGAAACGACCACCCCTTCGGGATGCGGCGTGGCACCACCGGAAAGCCCCGTGCCCGCGCCACGCGGCACCACGGGGACATGGTGGGCAGCGCAAATCCGCAGGGCGGCGGCCACCTCGGCTTCATTTGCCGGCAACACCACCGCACGCGGCAAATGGCGGTGCAGCGTCAGCCCATCGCACTCGTAGGGGCGCGTGTCTTCTTCAGCCACCAGCAATTGCGCTGGCGAAAAACGCGCTTGCAGGGCCGTCAGGCACTCGGCGAAGGCTGGGCTGGCTGGGGTCACGCGCAAGTGGCTACAGGCGCAGACTCGAGACCATAGGCCGCGTGCAAGGCGCGCACGCCGCGCTCGAGTTCATGTTCATCCACCAGCACCGAAACCTTGATTTCACTGGTGGCGACCAAGCGCACATTGATGTTTTCGGCAGCAAGCGTGGCGAACAGCCGCGTTGCCACGCCGGCGTGGGAACGCATTCCCACCCCGACGACGGACAACTTGGCCACCGTGACATCTCCGGTGACCGTGACATCTTCCAACCCGGCCGGCAGCGCCGCCGTACCACCGGCTACCGCGGCACGCACCGCTTCCATTGCTGCGGCATGGTCATCGCGGTGCACGGTGAAGGTGAGGTCGACGCGCCCTTCACGCGGGGCGTTGAGCACGATCATGTCGACTTCGATGTTGGCGGCGCTCACGGGTTCGAGTACTGCCAGCGCAGCACCAGGGCGGTCCGGCAGGCCGGTGATGGTGATGGCGGCTTCATCGCGGTTGAAGGCGATCCCGGCGACCAAGGGGGCTTCCACGTTGGCATCCTCCGCAGTGATGAGCGTGCCTTCACTGTCTTCGAAGCTGAGCGCGACGCGCAGCTTCACGTTGTACTTCGCCGCGAACTCCACGGAGCGCAAGTGCAGCACGCGGGCGCCTTGCCCGGCGAGTTCGAGCATTTCTTCGAAAGTGAGCCGTGGCAGGCGCCGCGCCGCCGGCACCATGCGCGGGTCCGTGGTGTAGACCCCGTCCACGTCGGTGAGAATCTGGCATTCATCCGCGCCCAGCGCCACTGCCACCGCCACCGCGGTGGTATCGGAGCCACCACGACCGATGGTGGTGATGTCCCCTTCGGCGTTGATGCCCTGGAAGCCGGCCACGACGGGCACCGCGCCTTCCGCAATGATGGCGGCGAGACGCGCGCCGTCGATGCCTTCGATGCGCGCCTTGCCGTGCAGCGCCGTGGTGCGCATGGGCACCTGAAAACCGAGCAGCGAACGCGCGGGAACGCCCGCGTCGCGCAGCGCCATGGCCAGCAGCGACACCGAGACCTGCTCGCCCGTGGACAGCAGACTGTCCATCTCGCGAGGGTCCGGCCGCGAACTGACTTCGCGGGCGAGATCGACCAGGCGGTCCGTGTGGTCCCCCATGGCGGAGACCACCACGGCGACATCCACGCCGCGAGCGCGCAGGCGCGCGATGCGCGCCGCTACCTTGCGAATGAGTTCAGGCGAGCCGACCGACGTACCGCCGTACTTCTGGACGATGAGCGGCCGCCGCTGCATGGGGAGCGACTAGGCGCCTAGCTTCGCCGCTACCCAGGGCTGCACGCCAGCCAACGCCCCGGCCAGCTTGTCCACTTCCGTGCCACCCGCTTGGGCAAAGTCCGGGCGACCTCCGCCCTTGCCACCCACCTGCGCCGCGACATGGCCAACCAGTTCGCCCGCCTTGACGCGCCCCGTGAGGTCCGCAGAAACACCGGCCACCAGCGCCACCTTGCCCTCTTCGACAGCGGCCAGCACCACGACGGAACTGCCCAGCTTCGCCTTCAGGCCGTCCACCACGCCGCGCAACGATTTTGCGTCCGCGCCATCGAGGCGTGCCGCCAGCAACTTGATGCCGCCGACCTCCACGGCCTGCGCAGAAAGGTCACCACCCTGCCCACTGGCGAGCTTGGCCTTCAGCTGTTCGACTTCCTTTTCCAGCCGGCGCGAGCGCTCCAGAAGCGCCTCCACCTTTTCCGCCACATCGTCACGCGTGCCGCGTACCAACTGCGCCACCGACTTCAAGCGCTGTTCGTCCGCTGCGACTGCGTCCAGAGCGCCCTGACCCGTGACCGCCTCGATGCGGCGCACGCCGGAAGCTACGCCGGACTCCGCCAGGACTTTGAACAGACCGATGTCGCCGGTGCGGGACACGTGCGTGCCGCCGCAAAGCTCCGTGGAGCGAGCGCCGATGCTGAGCACCCGCACCTCGCTTTCGTATTTTTCACCGAACAGACCGATGGCACCGGCGGTGATGGCGTCTTCATAAGGCATGACGCGCGTTTCCGCGGCGCCGTTCGTGCGCACTTCCAGGTTCACCCACTGTTCGATACGCGCCAACTCCGCCGGCGACACCGACTGGAAGTGGCTGAAGTCGAAACGGAGACGGTCCGCCGAGACGAGCGAACCCTTCTGCTGCACATGCGCACCGAGCACTTCCCGCAAGGCGGCGTGCAACAGATGGGTGGCCGAGTGATTGCGACGCGTGGCGTCACGGCGTTCCACGTCCACCGCCGCTTCCACACGAGCGCCCACTTCGAGCGCACCACCGGACAGATGGCCCACGTGCGCGTGCTGCTTGCCCACCTTCACCGTATCGCTGACCGTGAACTCGGCGGCACCGGCAAGAAGCCGGCCGGTGTCACCCACCTGCCCACCACTCTCGGCGTAGAAGGGCGTGTGATCCAGCACGACCTGGCCAGACTCGCCTGCTTCCAGACGCTGCACCTGCGCACCATCGCGAATGAGAGCCACCACGGTGCCGGCCGCGGCAGTGTGTTCGTAGCCGCAGAAATCGACGCGGCCTTCCAGCTTCACGGCATCGCGGAGGTCGACGCCGAACTTGCTGGCAGCACGGGCGCGTTCACGCTGTGCCTCCATGGCCGCCGCGAAGCCAGCCTCATCGACGGCGAGGCCACGCTCGCGGGCCACGTCGGCGGTGAGGTCCATGGGGAAGCCGTAGGTGTCGTACAGCTTGAAAACCGTTTCGCCGGGGATGGTCGTGCCATCCATGGCGGCGATGGCGCCTTCCAGTAGCGCCATGCCGTTGCCGAGCGTTTCAGCGAAGCGCTCTTCTTCCTGACGCAGCACGCGGGCCACGTGGTCGCGGGCGGCACGCAGCTCCGGGTAGGCCTCGCCCATCACGGCGTCGAGGTCCGCCACGAGGTCCGCGAAGAAAGGCTTCGACTGACCGAGCTTGTAGCCATGACGAATGGCGCGACGGATGATGCGCCGCAGAACATAGCCACGGCCTTCGTTGGAGGGCAGCACACCGTCCGTGATGAGGAAGCTGCAGGCGCGAATGTGGTCCGCGATGACACGCAGGCTCGGGCTGGCGGCGTCCGTGCTGCCGGTGACGCGCTGCGCGGCCACCAGCAGCGACTGAAACAAGTCGATATCGTAGTTGCTGTGGACGCCCTGCATGACCGCGCTGATGCGCTCGAGCCCCATGCCGGTATCCACTGCGGGCTTCGGCAACGGCGTTAGCACGCCATCTGCCGAACGTTCGAACTGCATGAACACCAGGTTCCACACTTCGACGAAACGGTCCCCATCTTCATCGGGCGTGCCGGGCGGACCGCCGAAGATGTGCTCGCCGTGGTCCCAGAAGATTTCGGTGCAGGGGCCACAGGGCCCCGTGTCACCCATGGCCCAGAAGTTCGACTTCGCCCCCATGCGGGTAATGCGCGCCGGGTCCACACCGACTTCCTTCGACCAAATGTCGAAAGCCTCGTCGTCGGTTTCGAACACGGTGACCCAGAGGCGGTCCTTCGGCAAACCCAGGGTGCCAGTGAGGAAATCCCAGGCGTAACGGATGGCATCGCGCTTGAAGTAATCGCCGAAGCTGAAGTTGCCCAGCATTTCGAAGAACGTGTGGTGACGGGCGGTGTAACCCACGTTTTCGAGGTCGTTGTGCTTGCCACCGGCGCGGACGCAGCGCTGACTGGTGGACGCGCGCGTGTAGCTTCGCTGGTCCTTGCCGAGGAAACAGTCCTTGAACTGAACCATGCCGGCGTTGGTGAACAACAGGGTGGGGTCGTTGCCCGGGACCAGCGAACTGGAGGCGATGACCGCATGCCCGCGCTCGCGGAAGAAATCGAGGAAGTGGGCGCGCACTTCGGCGCTGCCCATGAAGGGGACGGGCGGGGCGGAACGTTCAAGGGTCATGGCGCGGTCTCTGCTGGTACGGGGCTAATCCACGTGGGCGGAGTCCTCGGGCATGTCTGCGTCCAGGTCCAGGTCTTCCAGGTCGACCCGGTCCACGACGAACGCCAGACGCACCTGCGCCGGCGTGAAGCCGCGATACAGCAGGAAACGGGACTGCCGGGCGCGCTCTTCGAGCGTGCCGGGCGCGTCCACCCCGAACCTCCGGCGCCGCAGGGCTTGCGCCCGCTCTGCCCACACCGGCGCCGTCTCGTTGATGGCCCCGGTGATGAGGTGTTCGGGAAGCCCCTTGCCGCGCATTTCCAGACGGATACGACGGGGACCCTGCCCACGGCCTGAATGGTACGCGACAAAATGCTCGGCGTAGCGCCCGTCGTCGAGGAAACGGGCGTTTTCGAGGGCAGCGATGGCCGCATCCACCGCTGCTGCGGTGAACGGCACTGCGAGCAACCGTTCCCGCAGTTCCGCAGAACCGTAATCCCGCCGGGCCAGCAAGGCGATGCCTTTCTGGCGGGCGGCCTCCGGGTCTTGCTCGCGGGCAGCGGCAGCAGCAGCCGCTTCCGCGGCGGCTTCTTCCGCCGCTACCGGGTCCGGCGGGAAGAGGCTGTCCTCCCCTGCCCGCCCGCCGCGACGGCCGCCGGGGCGATTCCCCGAGCGGCTCCAGCGATCAGTTCGCCGCTTCACCCGCAGCCTCGCCGGAGCCGCGACGCACCGGGAGCAGCTTCTTGCGGATTTGCGTCTCGATTTCCTCGGCAATGTGAGGATTGTTGCGCAGGAACTCGCGGGCGTTGTCCTTGCCCTGCCCGATGCGTTCACCCTTGTAGCTGTACCAGCTGCCCGACTTCTCGACGATACCGTTGTTGGCACCCAGATCGATGATTTCGCCTTCGTGGGAAATACCGGCGCCGTAGATGATTTCGAACTCCGTCTCGCGGAACGGCGGCGCGACCTTGTTCTTCACCACCTTGACGCGCGTGGCGTTGCCCACCACTTCTTCGCCGTTCTTCAGGGCGCCGATGCGACGGATGTCCAGGCGCACGGAGGCGTAGAACTTGAGGGCGTTGCCGCCCGTGGTGGTTTCGGGGCTGCCGAACATGACGCCGATCTTCATGCGGATTTGGTTGATGAAGATGACGATGGTGTTGGAGCGCTTGATGTTGCCCGTGAGCTTGCGTAGTGCCTGCGACATGAGGCGGGCATGCAGGCCGACCTGCAGTTCACCCATTTCGCCTTCGATTTCGGCCTTGGGCGTGAGGGCGGCGACGGAGTCCACGACGACCACGTCGACGGCACCCGAGCGCACGAGCATGTCCGTGATTTCGAGGGCCTGCTCGCCGGTGTCCGGCTGGGAGACGAGGAGGTCCTGCACGTTCACGCCGAGCTTTTCGGCATACGTGGGGTCGAGGGCATGTTCTGCGTCCACGAAGGCGGCAGTGCCACCGGCCTTCTGGCATTCGGCGATGACCTGCAGGGTGAGGGTGGTCTTGCCCGACGATTCAGGGCCGTAGATTTCCACGACGCGCCCCTTGGGGAGGCCGCCCACACCGAGGGCGATGTCCAGGCCCAGCGAACCGGTGGGGATGACGTCGAAGTCCAGGGCGGTGGATTCGCCGAGGCGCATGACGCTGCCCTTGCCGAACTGCTTTTCGATCTGGCCCAGGGCGGCGGCTAGGGCCTTCTTGCGGTTTTCGTCCATGGTGCGTGCCTCGGTAGGTGGAAAGGGGCGGAAGAGACGAGATACTGTTTGAATGTACAGTAGTGTAGCCCAAGGGTGGCTCACTACGCGAGCCCGCATTCGCGACGTGTTTAATTAATTTCTCGCGCTTCCACGCCCGGAAGCCGGGCAAGCACCCCTTTCAGGGCAAAAACGACCGTGGCGCGTCGAATGGCCTCGCGGTCGCCTGGAAATTGGCAGCGTTCGGCCCGGCTTTCGCAGCCGGCATCCGTCTGCCAGGCCCACGCCGTCCAGACCGTGCCCACGGGCTTGGCCGCAGTGCCTCCCGTGGGGCCAGCCACACCGCTCACGGCCACGGCGAAATCCGCCCCGGAACGCTGCAGCGCGCCGCGCGCCATGGCCGTGACCACTTCGCCGCTGACAGCCCCATGGGCGGCGAGCAGAGCCGCCGGGACGCCGAGGTCCTGCTCCTTCGCGGCATTCGAATACGTAACCCAACCGCGTTCGAACCACGCGGAACTGCCGGCGATGTCGGTCAGCGCCTTCGCTATCCAGCCGCCGGTACAACTCTCGGCGGTGGAAATTCGCAGGTGACGCGCGGCCAGCGCCTCGCCCACCGCCAGGGCCAAGGACTCAAGGGTCTCTGCTGACATGACAGGCGTACTCCGGCTATGGAACGGTCGCCAGTTTAGCCGCCGCGGACGGCTACCGGCCGGCTGACGCACCGACTTAGCCCCATTTGTACTGGACGGGAATATCCTACTGGTCAGCGCAGTGCTTCCTGCGTACATTCGGGAATCAGTCCGAAAACCGCCTCGGGGAAACCATGTTCCGGCCATTGCCTTCGGTCCTGTTCGCCCTCGCACTTGCCTTGCCGTCGCCGGCCTTTTCACAGACGCCGGCACCGGCCGCCGCAGTCACAGCCGCAGCGCTTCCCGCCGCCGCCTTCGGCACGGTGCCGACCATCGACAATGTCACCCTGTCGCTGGATGGCAAACTGCTCGCCTCGGCCTACGTCGGCAAGCAGGTATCCATCGCCATCCTGGACCTCGCCGCGCGCAAGCCACGCCACCGCATCGCGTTCGACCAGAACATGAAACTGCGCGGCATGGGCTTCGTGGACGACACCACCTTGCTCGCCACGTTCACCATCACCTACGCCGCCCAGGGCGACCCGGACGCGAAATCGGAACTCGGCGCCACCTTCGCCATCAATGCAGAAGACGGCAGCTCGCGGCTGCTGATGGAGGCACGCGAAAACAACCGCGTGGTGCCCTCCTCCGCCAGCGTCGCCTCACGCAAGGGCGGCGGGCCCGGCGAAATTCTCATGACCGCCCGGCTCCTCGACCTTCCCGGTGCCGCCGGCATGTTGGCGGAAGGCGCCAGCACCTGGATTCTCGCGGTGAACACCCGCACGGGAGCTTTCCGCCAGATCGAGAAGGGCGGGCGCTACACGAGCGGCTGGCTGTTCGACACGGAAGGCAAGGCACAGGTACGCATCGATACGCAGTCGCGTGAATTGGCCAAGGAAGCCACCACCACCCTGCGCTACCGGCAAGGGGATGATTGGGTCCAGTTCCACGAAGCCATCGGGCGCGACTTCAACCCCATCGCGCTCGGCCCCGATCGCAAGTCGGTGCTGGTCATCAGCGCACTGGGCGGGGACCGCAAGAAACTCTGGACCATCCCGTTCGACGGCAGCGGCCCGCAGTTGCTCTTCCAGGACCCGGACCACGACGTCGAAGGCACGGTGATGGACCGTTACGACGGGCGCTTGCTCGCAGTCGGCATCGGCGGTCTGGAGCAGCGCGTGCACTGGCTGGATGGCAGCGCCGAGGCCCAACAGGCTTCGCTGGCCGCCGCCCTGCCGGGGCGTCGTGTCAGCGTCAGCGGGTATTCGCGCGATGGCCGCTATGCCGTGGCCTTCGCCCAAAGCCGCTCCAACCCCGGCGCGTATTACCTCGTGGACTTCCAGGGCGGTCGCGCCGAAGTGGTCGGACAGGAATACCCGGCATTGGCCAAGAGCCAACTGGGGCCCGTGAAACTGGTGTCCTACCGCACCCGGGACGGCTACACGGTGCCCGCCTACCTCACGCTGCCACCGGGCCTCGAAGCAAAGAACCTGCCGGTGGTCATGCTCCCGCACGGTGGCCCTGAAGCACGCGATGGCATCAACTTCGACTGGTGGTCGCAGTTCGTCGCCTCGCGTGGCTACGCCGTCTTGCAACCGCAGTTCCGCGGTTCGACAGGCTTCGGCGAAGAACACCGCAAAGCGGGCTACCGCCAGTGGGGGCGCCGCATGCAAGACGATGTCTCGGACGGCGTGAAGTATCTGGTCGACCAAGGCATCGCGGACCCGCAGCGCGTGTGCATCGTGGGTGCCAGTTACGGCGGCTATGCCGCACTCGCCGGTGCCACCCTCACACCAGACCTCTATCGCTGCGCGGTCAGCATCGCCGGCGTGGCGGACCTGACGCAGATGATCGAATGGGTCGCCGGCAAGGGCGGCCCGCAATCGCCGGCGGTGAAATACTGGCGGCAGCACATCGGCGACCCGGGTACGGCTTCCGTCGAAGCGGTTTCGCCTGCCCGTCATGTCGACGGCGTACGCGCTGCCGTCATGTTGATGCACGGCAAGGACGACACCGTGGTGCCGTTCGAACAGTCGGAGATCATGGCGAAGGCGTTGCAGAAGCAGGGCAAGGCGCACGAGGTGGTGCGCCTGGATGGGGAAGACCACTGGCTGTCGCGCAGCGAGACGCGAACCCGCATGTTGCAGGAACTGGAGCGCTTCCTTGGCGAACACCTCGGCACCGCCGGCCACTGACGACGCCAACGCCGCGCCTTCCCCGGACTCCTCAGGCTCCGGGGCCGGCGCGGCGCGCCCAATGGCCACGCCTCTCTGGCGGACACCCGCCGCCTGGCCACTGCACTGGCTCGTGGCTACCCTGCTGTTGACCACATTCACCGTGGTGCTGGTCCTGCAACTGGGCTTCGCCTACGGCCTCTACGGCGAGCATCTGCAAAGCAGCGAAGAAGCTGCTGCCCAGGAAAAAGCTGCAGTTCTGGCGCAAACGGTGGTGGCCGCCAAATCGCGCCTGACCAAGACTGTCACCGATTACGCCCCCTGGTCATTGAGCATCGGCTATCTCGATGGTCGCATCACCGATGCCGCACGCCGGGATGCGGACTCTGGCGCCCGCCTCGACCGACTCATGCTCGACGTCGATGCCTTCCTCGGGCCCGAACACCGCTTGGTACTGGGGTACCGGCGCGACCCGAGCCACAGCCTTGCCCAACTGAAGCCCGGACTCCCCCCCAAGCCGGCCTTGCCCCTGACTCAGGCAGACTTCGAGGCACTGTTCAGCGAAACGGACCTCGAAGGCCACCTGATGGGAGCGCAGCCCGGGTCCGGCTATGCACTGGCCGGAGGGCGTTTATGGCTGTGGGCCTCGGCACCGGTGCTGTCGCGCGAACAACCCGGCACCATTCATGGCTGGTGGGTAGCAGCGCGTGACCTCGAAGTCGTCGTCAATGCCACCACCAACCAGCAACTCGCCGGACACCGCGAACTGGTGGTCATGCCGCGAGGTACCGTGCCGCCGGGCAAGCCGCGTGTCATCGCACGCACCGCAGACATGCTCCGCGTGCAAACGCTCATCGGCCATCTCGATGACACCCACGAACTGGTGCTGCGCGTCGAGTCGCCACGTGAAGCCTCTGCTGCCTTCCGCAGGACTACGCGCTACTTCGCCTTGACGTCCGTCATCATCGGGCTCGGCCTTGCCCTGATGCTGTTGGCCGCACTGAACACGCTGGTGCTGCGCCCGTTGCGACAGTTGTCACGACAACTGGAAGCGCTGGCACAAGGGGCCACCACCGTGACTGAATTGCCGCCCGCGCATGGCGGCCCGGAAATCCGCAGTCTGAAGGAAGCCATCGACTCCCTGCTGCAGGCACGCAAGGCGCGCGAGGAGGCCGAACGGGCGCGCGACGCCGCACGCGAAGCGGACCGCCAGAAGTCCGAGTTCATGGCCACGCTCACCCACGAACTGCGCAACCCCTTGCACGGGGTGCTCGGCATGACCGAACTGCTGGCTGCGGCATCGTTGCCGGCGGACCAGCAAGCGCAAGCCGCGGTTCTGCACGGTGCCGTGGTGTCGCTGAAGGCCATCGCCGACGACGCCTTGACGGTCAGCACCATCCAGGCCGGCAGGATGCGCCTGAACCCGGCCCCAACCGACATCCGCAGCATGCTGCAGGGGTTGCGCGAACTGCACCTGCAGGACGCCACGCGCAAGGGCCTTGGTATCGAATGCCATGTCGATGCTGCCCTCCACCCGGCTTACCTGGCGGACGAAAGCCGCCTGCGACAGGTCATCGGCAACCTGGTGGGGAACGCCATCAAGTTCACCCAGCGCGGAGCCATCACGCTCGCAGTCCGGCTCATCGGCGATGAGGCCACGCATCCACGGCTGAAGTTCTCCGTCACGGACTCCGGCCCCGGCCTCGCGCCGGCGTTCCGCCAGCGCGCTTTCGATCTCTTTTCCCAGGGCCCGGACAGTCAGGGCAGTGTCACCGGTGGCGTGGGTCTGGGGCTTGGCATCGTCAAGAGCCTCGTCGATCTGATGGGCGGGCACGTCGAAGTGGAAACGGTGCAAGGCGTGGGCAGCACTTTCAGCTTCACCATTCCCCTGGAGCCTACAGCCGCCCTGCCTCCCGCCCCCACCCCGCAAGGCGGCACGCTTGAACCACGACCCTGCCGCGTCCTGCTGGTTGACGACAATGCAGCGGGGCGGCAGGTGTCCGGCTCGCTGCTGGCCCACCTCGGTGCCGAAGTCACCCCGGCAGCAAGCGGCCAGGAAGGGCTCGACTTCTACACCGCCGGTCCGGACAAGTTCGATCTGGTGCTGATGGACGTGCGAATGCCCGACATGGACGGGCACGAAGCGACCCGACGTCTGCGTGAATGGGAGGCCGGCGAGGGCAAGAACCGGCACGTGCAAGTGGTGGCGCTGACGGCGAATTCAGCACCCAGCGACCAATTGCAGGCACGGGCCGCCGGCATGGACGGCTATCTCACGAAGCCGGTGCGTCTCATCGACCTGCGCAACCTGCTGCGCAGCGCGCAAGGCCAGACGGTCGCCGCAGCGAACTAGCGCCGATAAGCACGCACGGACTGCTGCACGTCCTGCAGGTGCTTGGAGACCTGCAAACTGGCGTCCAAAGCACGCTCCACGCCGTGCCGCGCCTGCAAGGACAGGTCCTGGCGAACGCCCAGCAATTCCAGCTGGCCCACGACCACACCCAGCCAGTTACCGAGGTCATGGATGACGCCGCCCACTCGCTCCATTTCTTCGCGGAATTCAGGGGTACCGGGTTCCGGTGGCAACTCACTCATCGCGTTACTCCTGACCGGCGGCGACAGACGAACTGTCCCGGGGACTTTCGAACCTATCGCAGCTGCAGCACACGCCGCGCCACCCGCTCGCCAGCCTCCATGGCGCCTTCCATCCCGGAATGAACGCGAGCCATGTGCTCGCCCGCGAAATGCAGGCGGCGCGACGACGCATTCACGGCCGTCGCATGGCTCAGTCCCTGTCCCGGCATCATGTGATGGTAGATACCACGTGCCCACGGCACCTTGCACCAACTGAACACGCGCGCCAACGACAGCTGGCCTTGCGCCGAAGGCCGCGCCGCCTCGAGACGCCGAATGGTCTCGGCGACGGCTTGCTCTTCCGGCAACCGATCAAGGTGGTCCGCGAAGGGCCCGTAGAGCCAGGTCTTCAGCACAGGGGGATCCTGGCTGGCAACGAACACACGACCGAGCAAAGGATCATCCGACCAAACGGTATCCGGCAGACCGTCGTGCTGCCAGAACGCCGTCTTGGCCTTCAGGTAGACGAAGCTGACGCGCGTATAGCCCAGCGCCGCAATATCCGTGGCGAGCGCCGGCCCGAAGGCCCCTTCCACCGGCAACTGCCGCAAAGCCGCGAACGGCAGGGTGCAGATGACGTGGGGCGCCTGCAGGGTACGCCCGGAGGCCAAACGGACACGCACCAAGCCCGGCTCTTCGCTGATACCCGCCACCGCCTCACCGAGCCGCACCTGACCATGCAGGGCAGCCGCCATGGCTTCCGGCAGCCGCTGATTGCCGCCGGCCACCGAGGAGGTGGGCCCGGGCCCGGCGCGCAGGATGATGGACGCCCGCGCGGCCTGCAGAGCCGAAAAGGAATGGATGCCATTGCCGTTCAGGTTTGCGGAGATGAGACGCCGCGCTTCGGCACTGGCGCCGGCATGCGTCAGCGCTTCGGCGAGGGAACCATCGAGACGCTGGATGACCGCTGGATCCATCCAGGCCTCGCGGTCTGCCAAGCGTTCCATTTTGGCGTCGTAAAAGCCGCCGAGCGCCGCCGGGCCCACCGCGCGTTCGTCCCCTTCAGTGAGGTTCGCTGCCGCCGTGCTCCAGTCCTGCTGACGGACGGTCTGCCCATTGATGCGGTAGAGAGCTCCACGACGGTCCGCAACGCCAGTGACGACAGGCTCGTCGACGAGACTGACGCCCAACCGGGCAGCCGTGGAACGGACACGACCGTAACTGGCACCGATGGTCTGTCCGCCGGCTTCCGGACGCCCAGGCAGGTCGTCCAGCGTCCACAGGCGCCCGCCGATACGATGCTGGGCTTCCAGCACGGTGACCTTGAGGCCTTCGCGCTCGAGGATGAGGGCAGCATTCAGGCCGGACAGGCCTGCGCCGATGACGATGACATCGGACTCCGTCCTCCCCCAGGCAAGGCGAGGCGCGGCTGCTGCCACGAGGGCAGCGCTGGAACCCAGCAACCATTGACGACGGGTGAGCATGGCCAGACTCCGACGTATCGAAGAAGCCTTCATCATAAACCCGCGCGAGCACGGGGAGCGATACTGCGGCAGGTTAAACTTCCGCTCTGCAGTTCCCCTCTTCGACCGGTGACACGACTCCGATGGCGACTCCCACTGGCCCCGATACCAGCGGCCACACTCCGGTGATGCAGCAGTACCTGCGCCTGAAGGCGCAGCATCCGGACGTCTTGCTGTTCTATCGCATGGGCGATTTCTACGAGTTGTTCTTCGAGGACGCGCGCAAGGCCTCGCGCCTGCTGGACATCACGCTGACCGCGCGCGGGCACTCGGGTGGGTCGCCCATCCCCATGGCGGGCGTACCGGTGGTAACGCTCGAAACGTATCTGGCACGGCTGGTCCGCAAGGGCGAAAGCGTGGCCATCTGCGAACAGATCGGCGACCCGGCCAAATCGAAAGGCCCCGTGGAACGCGCGGTGGTACGGGTGGTCACGCCCGGCACTGTCACCGACGACGCTTTGCTTGAAGCGCACCGCGACACGCTCGTGGTTGCCCTGTGGATGCCCGCAGGTTCGCGCGGCAATGCCCGCAAGGGCGGAACGGCCCTCGCCGGTCTTGCCTGCGTCGACCTCGCCGGCGGACGCTTCACGGTCAGCGAACCGGACAGTCCGGAGGCGCTGGCCGCAGAACTGGCGCGCCTCCAGCCGGTGGAGTTGCTGGTCTCGGAAGGCGACGCAGCCTTGACGGGCTTGCACGAGGGAGTCGCCGATGCGCTCGAGGGTTGGAGTGGGCGGCGCGTGCTTCGCGCGCCGTGGCACTTCGATCGCGAAGTGGCCGAACGTCTGCTCACCGGACAGTTCGGCACCCGCGACCTCGCCGGCTTTGGCGTGGCGGGCATGGACTTGGCCATTACCGCGGCGGGGGCCCTTCTCCAATACCTTCAGGAAACGCAGAAGACGGCGCTGCCCCATTTGACGGGGCTCGCCGTGGAAAGCCGCGACGAAGCCGTGCAACTGGACCCGGCCACGCGACGCAACCTCGAGTTGCTCGAAAGCACCAGCGGGCGCGAAGGAGGCTCGCTGGCTGCCGTGCTGGATGCCACCGCGACCCCGATGGGGGCACGCGAACTGCGTCGTTGGCTGTCGCGCCCCTTGCGCGCCACGGCCCCGTTGGAAGAACGTCTCGACGGCATCGACGAACTGCTGCAAACCGGCACCGCAGAACCCCTGCTCGAGGCCTTGCGAGGCATAGGCGACGTGGAGCGCATCCTCACTCGCATCGCCCTCGGTACCGCACGCCCGCGCGACCTCGCGGGTCTGCGCAGCGCTCTCGAAGCGGTTCCTGCGGTCGCAGCACTGCTCTCCCCCTGCGACAGCGCACTGCTGGCCCAGGCCGGCGCAGCGCTTTCCGGCGGCGGCA